>NZ_KV833965.1:25089-25398 GCF_001837725.1 Enterococcus sp. HMSC072F02 | reverse complement strand
ATTCAAATGCGTATTCGAAGCATTCAACGTGAAATTGACGATCTGGAGCGGACAAAGGCAGTGATGGTCAATGAAACGGCGAGAAAGGCAATCGATTTGCACATAGAGAATTTAAGAAGGGAAATTCGTAGATTGGAGGAATGATCGTGGATAAGAAAGCAGCAATGAAACGAATCATCGAACTGACACATTCTGAGAATTGGCAAGAAGACAAAGAAATAGTTGCAGAAGTCCAAAAGCTCGGTAAATCAATGTGGACTGAAAAGCCTAAACGGAAAACGCCGAGAAAAATTGCAATCTGGCATGGTG
>NZ_KV833965.1:2710-24989 GCF_001837725.1 Enterococcus sp. HMSC072F02 | reverse complement strand
GATAGAGCTAGGAGCTTATGGATTGATTCAAAAGGACGACAATTTAGGTATGTGGAGGAGAAAAAATGAAGAAAATATCGCTTGAAATGGTACGAAGAGATAATTTGAAAGTTGAATTAGATCCAGAATTTTTCAATGAAGAATGGTTCGAAGGATTTAGCGAATACTTCTACGATTTAGATGGACTTGACGAATTAGCGGAGCACGTCGCATATAACGTAATCCATAACAAGTCAACATTTATCGAAGGCATAGGGGTACCTTTGAGAGATGGGGAACCGCCTTATTGGATCAAGGAAGAAGACAAAAAGGATGTCAACGAACATGTAAATGTCATCTGGAATATCTATGGTACAGAAGTGGAATTTGAGTAGGAGGAGAAATAATGAATTTAAGTTTCAGAAGTGTAATCGAAAGAAATTTCGAATTAGTTTATAAGATACCTAAGGAAGTTGGAGAGCGATATGAGGAATTGACCTCATTTAGCAGGGGGAAAGATTTCAACAAAGAAATCAAAGAATACGTTATAAGCTTTGTAGAACAATTTAGCGAGTTTCTAACTCCAGAAAATGAACGGCAATTTAATGAACGTCTAGTGAACTATAACAAACTAGTTGTCAAGTTAAAAACCAATATTCTACAAGCGACAACCATTCCATCAGTGATGATTTGCGGACCAGCAAATTATCCTACTAGAAGAAAACAAAAAGAAGAAGAACGGATCTATCAATTAGAAAGTGAATTATATTCAAAAAATGGTAAGCATGCTCGTTATATTGAGAATACGAGAAAGATGTTTGATCCAGTTATGATTGATCAAAAGATTGAAACTGATAAAAAACGTAAAGAAAGAGCAGTAGAGAAAGGGTGGAAAGGTTTCTACAAAGAAGTGGATCATGATGAACTAGCAGGATACGGCTTTGATGTAGAAAACAATCGACTTTATTTAGTTACTCATGGTAAGCCATCGGATGATGTACGTGCCTTATTAAAAAAAGCTGCATTGAGATGGTCTCCTAGAAATAAACGTTGGCAAAGAATTTTAACTGTGAATGCTATAAATTCAGTAAATCGTAACGTTATGAACGGACTTGGATTGCCACAAATGGAGGAACAGCGATGAATAAACAGGAATTGATTGATAAATACGAGATAGAAGTCGAACTTGGGTAAGGAGGAATAAAAAGAATGAACACATTAGATTTTAAAGAAGGTCAAACATATATTTGTACAAAATCAGATAAACAATGGTGGACAGTAGGTAAAGAATATCCAGTATTTTTGGATAGTGACAACGAACCAGCAATTAGAGATGATGATGGTGACGATTGGCATCCAAGCTATTTAAGCATATCTAACAATCAATTTAAACTAAAAGAGGAACAACCAAAAGTAACACTAGACGAACCGAAGAAGCCAGTGGTGCCGAAGTTTGTGGCGGAGTGGATAGAATACGCTAAAAAGAAAGGCGATAGTCTAGCTATTTCATTCAAGCCGTGGAACCTCTACGGTGTTGAGTATAGCAAGGCTGATAGATGGATTGAAGATAATCAAGAAACGTTTGCTCGTGCTTGGATAGACGGCTACGAGGTCGAGAAAGAGCCTATGTACAGAGTTAAACTAGGCGAAGGCTATTTCGTTGAGTATCAAGGAAGAGGCGCGTTGATTATTCCTGACGACAATAAAGAGATTAAGATATTCGATTCGAAATCAGATGCTGATCGAACTGCTCAAACGATTGGTGGAGCAGTGGAAGAGGTGGCAATATAATGAGTGGGTTTAAGTCGTTAGATGATTGGAAAATCGGCTGGTGGAGAAAAGGAAATCAATACCGTTATTGCTATGGCGTAATGTGGACAGGATTAACGCCAATGATTAAATACCGTACCAAAAGCAGTCACTTAAATAATTCAAGAAGAGCAACAGCCATTAATCCTGCTTGCGATACATGGTTTGTAAAGGCTGAATATTTAGGCAAAGAATTGTCAGTGGAAGAGGTGGTAGAAAGATGAGCGAATTTAAAGAGAAAGTATTGTCAGAAATATCTTTTGCGATGGTTGACGATGCACCAGACTTACAAAAATTATATGACAAGGTAGCAGCTACTGATGAGCATTCGGAACTCAACGACAACCAGAAAATCGTGTTGGAGTGGTTGAAGAAACAGAGAATTCAAGAAAATGGTTTAATATTGCCACCTATCGAAATTCTTTCTAATTTAACTAACTATATATATGTTTCTTCGGCTAACGATAAGGTGTTCAAATCTTTTGTTTCTTTATCAGAGCCAGAGCAATTCGAAGTCCTAACAGCATTCGCTCAATGGGGATTAAAACAGGAGGAAGCGGGATGAAAGCATACACAATCAAGTTTTATGGAAATAAAACCTTTGTATACATCCTAAGCGGTCTCAGACTTGATTTTAGAGGCTATTCAAAAGAAGACCTTTTAGAATCCTTATATGGTTACGGATATTTAAATGAAGATGAACTAATAAGCTTAGAGAAATTTACAAATGCTTGGACGATTGAGGAGGAAATGAGATGAAACTAAAAGACGGATTTTACGCTAGTAGTCATGGTATTGGCGGTTTGATGCTAGATATGCCGACAAAGAATCCTAAAAAACGTAAGAAACCAAAAGTCAAAGTCGGTGACATGGTTCGCTGCGAAGCAGAAGGGTTCATCTATCCGTTTCGTGGATATGTAGAGCATCTCTATAATCACTCAGCAATCATTCGTATTGAAAACACGATGGAATGCGATAAATGGACAGCTAAAAGCAAAGAGAATTTAGCAGTGGCTCGATTGGTGGATATGGAACTAATCAATGACAAATAAAAAAGCCGGATCGCTCCGACTAACATAATAAAACAGACAAGTTTATTATATCACATAAAGGAGCGGTTTGACTTGATGCAATTGTTACGAGAGGTAGATTTCAAACAGACAAGATGCAATGCGAGAGATGTGCTGAAGAACTTTCGGCGTTTGGAGCGGATGGCAGGTCGCTCTTTGATAGATATTAAGTCGCCGATTATTACGGATATGCCGAAGGCACCGAAGCACGGCAATAAGGCAGAGGACGCAATCATTCAGATGATGGACATAGAAGCAGAGAGAGATGCGATTTTAGCGGCTTTGATGGCTCTTAGTCTGATTAGTCGTCAGATACTCTACTACAGCTTCTGTGTGCCAGATAGCTTCTCAAATTACAGAATTAGCCGTGAAGTGGGTTATTCAGAAAGAAGCATACAACGGATGAAATCAGAAGCTCTAATAGAGTTTGCAGAAGCGTATAAACATGGAAGAATAATTGCTTATAAATAATTTGGCGGTTTTTTGGCGGAATGATGGCGGTTTTTAGCTATTTACCAGTGATATTATGGTAGTGTCGAAAGATTAGTGATAGGTCTGAGACAAAATAATAATAAAAGGAACATCGTTTTATTATTGTTTCACAATTAAGCTTCGATAGACAGTAGCGGAAATATTAAGAATAAGGATGTGAATTTCAACTCCTTCTAAATTGTTCTTATTATCTATCATCCGCTGCTGTCTATTAATTTATGTATTGGAGGGAAAACGAATGGAAGTTGAGCAAATAAAGTATCAAGGTATGGATCGGGAACGGTTGATTGATATTATTGAGCAACAACGTTTAGAATTGATCCAAAAAGAAGCTGTATGTAAAGAGTACAAAAAACATTTAGAACAAGTAATTGAGTATCATTCAGTAGAAAAGTACAGATCAGTGGTGCAAAAAAATAGAGCAACGAGTCCTGATCCTCGTCAAGATGTATCGATTAGTATCAAGACGCCAGTATTTAATTCTGTTAAATCAGAAAAGCTAGAAAGTATCTCAACTGCTTTGGTAGAAAAAGCAGCTGAAATGAACTCCCTAGCAAATGAAGTTAGTCGTCTTATTTAGTCATATCGATAACTTGAGAGTCTTTGGTGATTCCGTTTTTTATAGAATTAATGGTTTGTTCAGCGGAATATTTAGTCAAGTATGTTTCGCTAGTTGCTACTACTTCATTGTTATTGGACTTAATAACGAAGTAATATTGGCCATTAGTTGCTTCTCTTATAACAAAGTACAAATTTTTCACCACCTTTTAATTTATTTCAGCGGACCACTCGCTGATAACTAAAATTATACGCGTAGTATAAAAATTCACAATGAAAATTTTGCTACGTTTTTGTATTAACATTATCAGTTTTTCTTCTAGAAAATAAAAAACCTGCACTAGTTTCCGCTAGTACAGGTTAGTGACTATATCAATAAAATCCTATCACATCTTAAAAATAGTTACAAAAGAAATAACTCATAGTGTGTTATGGAAACACTCTTCTATACGGATGAATTTTTCCTAAGTATAATAGGCCAGTTTCTATTGATGGTGAGTGCATAAGGTTCAAATATTTAGATTTGGTTATGTAATAGTACTGATAAATGAAATTATTAATAAATTCTACTTCTAAAACATTGTAATCGCTGGACCAGCCAATACTGCGAATGGTAGGCGAAAGAACTTTCTGTCTTTTCATAGAACACTTCCTAAATTTATTTCAGTAATTCATTACTGATAAATAAAATTATACGCTTAATATTTATTTTCACAATATTAATTTGTCACTGTGGCGGAAAGGGTAGACGCGTAAAAATAAGGTCAATACGTCGAGGGATAGCCTTAACGTTTTATGATTTGACCATGCAAGGTTCGATTCCTTGCCAGCGACTTGAAACAACGTGCAGGAACGTTTGGCGTGGATGGATTTATTCAGAAACGTTTAAATATCGGGACACAAGCGCCCACAATATCTGGTGCATAACAACTATTGACAGGAAAGTTGTTACTGCAAAGCGACTCAAACGGACTATATCTGACAGAGATGTCCTATCATTGGGTTTAGTGTCAGAGCTGGGAACCTCAACTGATGCACCTGTCAATTAGCAACCGAGGGATGTGGCAGTGGTGAGGTGCAGGAAGTATCAGACTTGTCTGCGTGTAGGTTGCTATTACATAATTGGTTAGGTTAGATTGAGTTTTGGGATTTGGTACAAATGAATCGTCAAATGACTCAAGCACAGGATCGGAAACGTCCCTGCCTGTGCATTACATATTAGATCACTCTTCGAGTGGTCTTTTTATTTTAGAAAAGAGAGGATTTTGAAAATGAATCATGAGAAGTTTATCGAAAAATGCAAGGCTATTGTACGAGAAAAAATTGAAATTGAGATTGCAGCCCCAAGTGGTGCAGTGCCTCATTTTGATATATTTGTTGTGTGGTCGTGTAAAACACTACAGAATAGCAAAGCATTAGTCAGCGCTAGCTTAAAAGGAGCACCGTATTTTGAAATTACGTTGAACGGGGACAAAGGTGAAATCTATGTAGATACTTATCTCAAAAAATCAAATGAATGTATTAAAGTCTAGCACATGCTAGGCTCTTTCTTTACATAAGGGAGGCTGCATAATGAGGAACTACTGGTATATATCGCTAACTAATGAATATCCTCGAACCATTGATGATTGTTCAGTGCGTGTTGTGCGTTCTGTACAAATCAAAGGGAAGTACTCCATCATTGAAATGACCAGAGAAGCTACACCGAAAGAGATCGATAAGTACAATCTTCGTTACTGTGGCCATGGATATTTTAGTGAGCAGAACATACAGACAAATATAAAAAAATATCATTAACATATAACAAAGGTGGTGATGGAAAATGAGTAAGTTGAATCCTAAGCAACAAGCCTTTGCTGATGAGTACATCATCACAGGTAATGCTTATCGGTCAGCACTGAAAGCTGGCTATAAAGAAAACTACGCTAAGAATGCACAAGAAAAATTGGTGGAAAAAGGTGGAAAAGTATCCGACTACATTCAAGAGAAGCTAAAAGAAGTTCAAACTAAGAGGCATTTAACAATGGAAGAAGCTTTGGCTATTACTGCTTCTATTGCAAAAGGAGAACCACAACGCTTTGAAGTTGTTAAGAGAGATCCTTATACAAACGAAATCATAGAACGTGAAGTGAGTGAATATTCAGCAGGTTTCAAAGAACGTAACCAAGCACTTGAGCACTATTATAAAATAAACGCAGCATTTGTAGATAAGCAGAAAGTTGAAATTTCTGAAATACCTACTTTCATTGATGATATAAGTAGTGATGATGATGGCTAAAAAACTATCTGAATTTCTTCCGCCGAAGTTTCATTCAGTATGGAGAGCAACTTTAAATCAAGATATTCTTAATATAGTTTGTAAAGGTGGCCGGGGTTCAGGAAAATCATCAGATATAGCGCATATCGTTACTCAGTTACTTATGAGATATGCAGTGAATGCTGTAGGTATACGTTATGTTGATAATACACTTGAGCAATCTATTTACGAACAAATGAAATGGGCAATTGAGAAGCAGGGAGTATCGCGCCTATTTAAGTTTAATAAGTCACCACTTAAAATTACTTATCTTCCAAGAGGGAATTATATGATATTTCGTGGTGCTCAAAACCCAGAAAGAATCAAGTCTTTAAAAGATAGCAAGTTTCCATTTGCTATAGGTTGGATTGAAGAATTAGCAGAATTTAAAACAGAAGATGAAGTCACGACTATCACGAACTCCCTTTTACGTGGAGAATTAGATGATGGTCTTTTTTATAAGTTTTTTTACAGCTACAATCCACCTAAGAGAAAACAATCTTGGGTAAATAAAAAATATGAGACTTCTTTTCAACCAGACAACACTTTTATTCATCACTCGACCTATCGGGATAATCCATTCATCTCTAAGGAATTTCTGAAAGAAGTTGAGGCAACTAGAGCAAGGAATCCAAGAAGGGCTGAGTGGGAATATGATGGTAAAGCTGTGGGGTCAGGAGTTGTACCTTTTGATAATCTACAAGTTAAGAAAGGTTCTATTACAGATGAAATGATCTCTAACTTTGATAACATCCGCAACGGTTTGGACTATGGATATGCAACGGATCCTTTAGCGTTCGTCAGATGGCATTATGACAAAAAGAAAAACGGTATTTATGCAATCGATGAAATTTACGGCGTGAAGATCAGCAATAGAGAATTTGCAAACAAAGCTAAATCTAAAGGTTACCAAAATGAGGAGATATTTTCAGATAGCGCAGAGCCAAAGAGTAATGCTGAATTAGTTAATGAACATGGCATGAAAGGAATAAAAGGCGTGAAAAAAGGACCTGATTCTGTCGAATATGGTGAACAGTGGTTAGATGATCTAGATTTCATATGTATTGATCCACTTCGTACACCAAATATCGCAAGAGAATTTGAAAATATCGATTACCAAACAGATAGAGACGGAAATCCTAAGGCAAGGTTAGAGGATAAAGATAACCATACGATTGATGCGACAAGATACGCCTTCAACGAAGACATGTGGGCCAAAAAGAAATCAACCGTTACTAAAGAGCAGCGGAACAAAATCAGAAGAATGTTTTAAGGAGTGTGAGAAATGGATAAGGTAAACGAATTTGAATACGGTACTGATATACATTATTCGAACGACGTGAACACAAATTATGTAAAGTTTAGCGTAGAATCAAATCTTCACTATAGATTTAGCTCAGCAGAAGATTTACTTAACGATTCAAATACTTTAGCAGCAATGATAAAACATCATCATGAATATCAGGTAAAGCGGCTTAGTGTATTAGATGATTATTACAAAGCTAGAAATACAAATATCATGGATAACCGTAGACGTAGAGAAAAGGAAAAAGCGGATCACCGATCAGCACATAACTTTGGAAAAGTTCTTTGTACGTTTGATGTTGGGTACAACACAGGCAATCCCATAAAAGTGCAAATCGAGGATACAAATCAACAAAAAGAAATCGAAGAGTTTAATACTAATAACGACATAGATGGGTTAAATGCTGAACTCTGGCTTGATATGGATAAGTATGGGAGAGCCTATGAGATTATCTATCGAGATTCAGATGATACAGATTATGTTGATTTGGCTAATGTATTTGAAACGTTTGTTGTATATGATACTACAGTAAAACGAGAGCCTATTTTGGCTGTACGGTATCCTAAGACAAGATTCAGCAAGGATGCTGATAAACAGTACATTCAACCAATTGTATACACAAAAGAAAAAAGTATCACTTATGATGAGACGACACTAACAGCAATTGAGTTAAAGAATCCTCAAGATGAACCGCATGAATATAAAGAGGTACCTATTACAGAGTATTCTCCTAATCGTTTTCGGATGGGCTTGTATGAAGATGTACTATCTTTGATTGATCTATACGATGCAGGGCAGTCTGATACCGCCAACTATATGACTGATCTAAACGATGCTCTTCTAGTTATTAGTGGTGATATTGAAGCAGCAGGACTATCCACAGAGGACGCCATCAAGCAGAAAGAAGCGAATATGCTTTTGCTTGAATCTGGAACTGATGTGAACGGTAATAAAACAAGTGTGACTGCAGGATATATTTACAAACAATATGATGTGAACGGTGTAGAAGCATACAAAGACAGAGTACGCAAGGATATCCACGAAATCTCAATGGTTCCTGATCTTACTGATGACAATTTTTCCGGAGTGCAATCAGGAGAAGCGATGAAATATAAATTATTTGGATTTGAACAAATGACGGCAACAAAGCAAAGGCTATTCAAAAAAGGCCTTATGCGGCGTTATCGTCTTTTATTTAGCCTAAAATCAAGTATTTCTGAAATGGATAACTCCGATTTGAAAGGCTTACGTGTAATATTTACGCCTAATCTACCTAAAGCCATTCTGGAAGAGTTGAAATCTTTGGTTGATGCTGGAGCTGAACTCAGTCAAGAGACGATCTTAGGACTCGCTTCTTTTGTTCCAGATGTACAGGCAGAGTTGAAACGAGTAAATAAAGAAACGCAAAAGCAGACTGGTATTTTTGATTCAGATGTTGAAGAAGTAATTAACAACAAAAAAGATGAAACAGGGGAGTGATTAAATGAACTCCCAAGAATATTGGATCAAACGGGAAAAAGAATGGCAAAAGCAACAAATTAAAGATGATAAAAAGCGCATGGCAGAAATTAAAAGTCGCATGCAATACGCGCAAGATGCGATACAAAAAGAAATAGACGCGCAGTGGGATAGTTTTTCCAATGGTCAGAAAATCACTCGTAGCGAAGCGATGAAGCGTGCTAGTGAAATGGACGTCAAAGCATTCGCTCGCAAAGCAAAGAAGTATGTTAAAGAGAAAGATTTTTCTCCTACAGCAAACCAAGAATTAAAGCTATACAATCTTACGATGCGTGTAAATAGATTAGAGCTCTTAAAAGCTAATATCGGACTTGAACTGATTTCACTGTTTAATGAATTGGATAAGTACTTTTCGAATGAATTAACAAAAGCTGGTTTAGCTGAATTGAAGAGACAAGCCGGCATTTTAGAAATGACTATTGCTTCAAGTGGATATGCAAAGCTGATAGAACTAGTAATAAACAGCTCCTTTTTGAGTGATGACGTGTCTTTTAGTGATCGCTTATGGATGTATCAATCTGAATTGAAATCAGAATTAGATAGGTTGTTACTGAGAAGTATAACGATGGGGAAAAATCCCAAGCAACTTGCATCTAAATTGGCAGAATATTTAACAGCTGAAGGACGAGAAAACACTAAGTTCAACACTCAACGTTTGATGGTGACTGAAACGACTAGAGTTCAGGTAGGGATTCAAGAACGAAGTTATAGAGATGCAGGCATTACCCAGTACATCTATATAGCAGAACCAACGGCGTGCAAACTATGTATACCGTTAAATAATCAAGTTTTTGATGTTGCCGATATGCAGCCAGGAAGTAACGCTCCTAATATGCATCCATTTTGTCGATGCAGTACAGCACCTTATATAGAACGAATATCAAGTCGTTAATACAAATTAACGGCTTTTTATTGTGCCTTCTTACAGCTTACAGGCGTTAAAGAGAAAGCTATTTTCGGCTGACCGGCGTAACTGGTCAAATTTATCGGGTAGCGGCGTAACCGTGGAGGATTAATCATGAAAAAACGTTTATTTATGCCAATGAACTTACAATTTTTTTCTGAACCAGGAGATGGTGGATCTGGTGATGAGGGACAACAAGGAAACCTACCAGCTGGCTCACAAGAGACACCGCCCGAAGCAAAAGGAGAAAACACTGCTGGCAAAACATTTTCTCGTGATGAAGTAGCGAAAATGATCGCTGCTGAGACGAATAAAGCAAAAGCAGCGTGGGAAAAAGAACTAGAAGCAAAAAAAGAAGAAGCTAAAAAGCTGGCAAAAATGAATGCGGAAGAAAAACTACAGCATGAGTTGGAACAAAAAGAAGCTGAAATCGCTGAATTAAAGCGTGGACAGGCACTATCTGAAATGACGAAAGAAGCTTCTAAAATGCTGACAGATGCCAATTTACCACACGATGATGATTTACTTGGTCTGATTGTTTCTGATGATGCAGATGCCACAAAACAAGCTGTAGCAGTCATCACTAACTTTGCTTCTTTGATTAAGAGAGAAAACGCAAGACAAACACCACCAAATGAAGGTGGACAATTTACAGCATCGAAAAATACTAAAGAAACAGTGGCTAAACTAGCTGCTAAAAATCGAATTATCAAATAGGAGGAAAACTTAATGAAAAAGAAACAACTTTTACCAATGAACTTGCAAATGTTTGCTCAAACATGGGATCCAGATAATGTCTTGGTATATGAAACGAAAGAGGGAAAAATTCCTGATAAATATAATACGCTCATTTTGAGTGAAGTTATGGAAAATTCTAAGATCATGCAGTTAGCAAAATACGAAGAAATGACTGACAAAGAAAAGAAATTTGAATACTTTGCAGAAGGACCAGGCGCATACTGGGTGGGTGAAGGTGAAAAAATTAAAACGTCTAAACCTAAATGGATGCAAGCTACGATGACTGCAAAAAAACTCGGTGTCATTCTTCCGGTTTCTCGTGAATATTTAAATTATAAATTATCAGATTTCTTTGAGGAGATGCAGCCAAAAATTGCTGAAGCCTTCTATAAAAAATTTGATGCAGCTGCCTTATTAAATAAAGAAAACCCATTTCCTCAGTCACTAGACGGATCAGTTATTAGTGCGGGGAATGTGGTTGAAGGCGGATTGACTTATGATAATATCCTAGCCTTAGAAGACAAATTAGCAGAAAATGAATTTGAACCTAATGCGTTTATTTCAAACCGAAAAAATCGTACAGAATTACGTTCTGCAGCTCAAACAGTAGGGTCAAATGTTGAGTTTATTTATGATCGCTCTGCTAATACAATTGACGGATTACCAGTAGTAGACCTTAAGTCTTTAGATAAAGGAACTCTTTACGCTGGAGACTTTAATTACATGTTTTATGGAATCCCATATAATATTTCATTTAAGATTTCTGAAGAAGCTCAATTGTCTACTTTAACTAATGAAGATGGAACCCCAGTTAACTTGTTTGAGCAAGAACTGATTGCTTTGCGTGCAACAATGGATGTTGGATTTATGATTGTAAAAGATGAAGCATTTGGGAAGATTTCCCCAAAAGCGTAACGCCTGCTACCGGTATTGTGCCAAATCAAAAGACATGGACCGGTAAAGTAGGCGATACTAAAACATTTACTATTTCAACTGTGCCTGCAGATGCTAGCGATGCAGCTGCTGTTGTTGCAGCTACTACAGCAACTTCAAGTGATGGAGCTATCGCAACAGTGACCAAAAATGAAAATGGTGGTTTTGATGGAACGATTGCAGCAGAAGGGTCAGCAACATTCACATTTACTTCTGGAGAATTCACTACTTCAATCAATGTGACAGGTCAACCTGCTAGTTAGGAAGTAAAAATATGACGATTGCAGAGGATATTAAAAAACTTCTTAAAGGAACACTAGATGAAAAGCTTGAAGTTATTGAGCGAAGAACGAATGAGCGTATGAAAACCTTGTTAAATACGCAAGAAGTTCCTAAAGAATTTGAAACAGTTGTATATGAAGTGTCGTTGAAAAGATTCAATAGAATTGGTCAAGAAGGTATGCAGTCATATTCTCAAGAAGGTTTATCTATGGCTTTTCCTGATTCGGATTTTTCAGAGTATCAAAATGAGATTGACGAATTTAAGCGTAAAGATCAGGAAGAGTTGTACAAGCCAAAGCGAGGGAGGTTTAAATTTATATGAGATTTACAGATGAAATTATATTTGTTAAACGTTCATCTGACTCTAAATATGATCCAGATCTCGGTGAGTGGGTTGAAGGAAAACCAGAAAGAACAAGAACAGAGGCAAACGTGACAGATATTGGCACTGATAGAAGTGTGACTATTTTTGGTAGTGTGGAAGAAGGGGCGAAGGTCATTAGGACACAGCCTCTTTTTTCTATCCCTACATTTGACTATATCGAGATTGAAGGAAAGACTTGGCAACAAACAACAGCTAGAAATCCAGTATATAGAAATAGTTTAATTGTGCAAGAGGTGGTTCTTGATGAAGGCACAACTTGAATATAAAGGAATCGATCAGCTGATGCGACACCTGAAAAAAGTAGCAACGCTTAATGACGTTCAAAAAGTCGTGAAAAGCAATACTGCTGAAATGACTGAACGAATGCAAAAAGGTGCGCCAGTGGATACAGGATACTTACGAAGATCAATAAACATGAATCTTTTAGAAGCTGGTTTAACTGGTATTGTAGGATCGACAGCAGACTATGCTCCTTATGTAGAATATGGAACTCGCTTTATGTCGGCCCAGCCCTATATTAGACCAGCTTTTAATTATCAAAAAGTCAAATTTATGGCTGAAATGAAAGCCTTGGTGAAATGATGATTAAGACAAGAGATCAGTCGATTTTTGATGAACTTTTTAAAATATCCCAAAACAAACTTGGATATAAAACGTACGATTACAAAACTTTAGAGGATGTTGGTTATCCTTTTGTGGAATTTGAGAACACTCAGACAATCCATGAAGTAAATAAAACTGACATTAAAGGGTCTGTGATTGTAGTTTTATCCGTCTGGGGATTACAGAAGAAACGAAAGCAGGTGTCAGATATGGCATCTGCTCTTTTTAATGAAGCTAGATTGATAGAAGCCACAGAAGGCTATTATTGGGCTTTAAATTATCAAGCAAGTGGAATTCAAGTGATGGACGACACAACAACGAATACACCGCTAAAACGGGCGGTTGTCACACTTGAATTTAGAATTAGATAGGAGGAAGAACATGGAAGCATTAAAAGGTATTGATGTCATTTTGCTTTATCGCTTATTGAAAAAAGAAACTCAGGAAGCTGCTTGGAAAATGGCATTTCAAACAGAACATGAAAATGGATTATCAAGAGATTCAGACTCTACAGTGACAAAAGACGGAAACGTTCAAAGTTTAAGCCCGGTTGAATATGATTTTTCGGCTACTTCAATAGTTGCTAAAGGAGATTCTCATGTAGATGAAATGAAACAAGCCTTATTAAATGGCGATATCATTGAAATTTGGGAAATCAACAAAGCAGAACAGGGAACAGATGATAATGCAAATAAGTACAAAGCTACTTATTACCAAGCATATGTGTCTGAATTTACTCCATCGGCTGCTGCAGAGGATAACGTTGAATTAAGTTTATCATTTGCAGTAAATGGTGTTGGTCAAGATGGTTATGCAACCTTGACAGAAGATCAAGCCGATGTTGTTCAATATGCATTCAAAGATACCGTGAAAGCAACTTCGACAGGAGCATAAGAGGGCTTAGATGCTCTCTTTTTTATTTTAGGAGGATGAAAAACATTGAAATTAAAAATTAAAGGTAAAGAATATTCGTTTAAATTTGGCACTAAATTTGTACGTGAATTAGACAAAGTGATGCCTTTCATCGATGGAAATATGGAATTCGGAATGGGACTCTCAGCAAAAGTCTTACCGGAATTACGTTCTTATAATGTCAACACGTTGTCACGAGTCTTAGAAATAGCAAATAGAACAGAAGAAGAAACTATTACGTTGGATGAAATGGATGATTACATCGATGAAGTTAAAGACATCGAAAAATTGTTTGATGAAGTCCTAAAAGAATTGGCGGAGTCGAACGCGGGAAAGTTAGCGGTCCGAAACCTGAATCAGAAATTGAAAGAAGCGGAAAAACAACAAGCGGAATAGATTCTGCACTGGCATACGAACAAATTCTTATCAATTCTTTTCGATATTTGGGAATAAACAATATCTCAGATATCGAAAGAATGACTTTATATGAATACAACATTCGTATGACTGCAGCCCAGTTATCTTGGCTTGACAAAGAAAAGTTGATTCACGAATTAGCGTGGGCAAATCAGCAAGTTCAAGCAGAGAAAAAAGTAGGCAAAAAGACAGTTCCTGTATATCGATCCTTTGAAGAATTCTTCAATTATCAAAAAATCGAAGATTCAATCATGGGAGTCTCCGAACTTTCAAAACAAGATAAAAAATTCCAAAGCTTACTAACTAAAGCTAACTCTTGAGGAAAGGAGGAAAATCATGGAACAATTTTCTGTTGAAGCCTTATTAAAAGCCACGGATAGTGGATTTGTAAAGACTTTTAAAGATGCGCAAGATGCTGTTAAGACTTTTGAAGAGAAATCAAATAGTATGACAACCGCTGTAGGTAAAGTGATGCAAGGTACTGGTGCCGCAATGACAAAGTATATTACCACTCCTCTTATAGGAGTAGGCGTAGCAGCTGCTAAAGTTGGTGGTGACTTCGAAGCACAAATGAGTCGTGTAAAAGCTATATCAGGAGCAACAGGCGACACATTTGAACAGATGAAACAGCAAGCGATTGATCTAGGAGCAAAAACTGCTTTTAGCGCAAAAGAATCGGCTGCCGGCATGGAAAATCTTGCTTCTGCTGGATTTAGCGCACAAGAAATCATGAAAGCAATGCCGGGTCTTTTAGACTTGGCAGCTGTATCTGGAGGGGATGTGGCTCTAGCTTCTGAAAATACTGCTACTGCTTTGAGAGGATTTGGTTTAGAAGCAAGTGAAGCAGGACATGTCGCTGATGTATTTGCTCGTGCTGCTGCGGATACCAATGCTGAAGTTGGAGACATGGGAGAGGCATTGAAATATGTTGCTCCTGTAGCTAATTCAATGGGGATTTCTTTGGAAGAAACTGCAGCAGCTATTGGTATTATGAGTGACGCAGGCATTAAGGGTTCTCAAGCAGGTACAACGTTGCGAGGAGCATTGTCTAGGTTAGCAAGGCCAACAAAGGCTATGCAAGATACAATGGATAATTTAGGTGTTTCGTTTTATGATGCTGACGGTAAAATGAAACCTTTAAAAACTCAAGTAGAATTACTTAAAAAAGCTTTTGAAGGCCTGACGCCTGAACAACAACAAAATGCTTTAGTAACACTATATGGGCAAGAATCATTATCAGGGATGATGGCCTTGATTGATAAGGGACCTGACTCATTAGGTAAATTAACTAAATCGCTGAAAGATTCTGATGGTGCAGCTGATAATATGGCTCGAACCATGCAGGATAATATGAATTCTTCCATCGAGCAAATGTTTGGAGCTTTTGAGTCAGCAGCTATTGTGATTCAAAAGATTCTAGCACCATCCATCAGAAAAGTAGCAGATGCTATTTCTGGCTTAGTAGAGAAATTTGTGAGTGCACCAGAATCAACTCAAAAATTAGTGGTTGCTATCGGCTTAATTGTTGCTGCTATAGGACCGTTAATTTTTATGATTGGTTCAGTAATTATATGGATCAATAGGGTGAAAGTAGCTTTTAAAGCTTTAAGTGAAAGTTCAAAATTGTTTAGTGGATTAAGTAAAGCAATGGGTCTTCTTACAAATCCGGTTTTTCTGGTTATAGCTGCGGTAGCACTACTCGTTGTAGGTTTCATCTATCTTTGGAATACGAGTGAAGATTTTAGAAACTTTTGGATTGGCTTATGGGAGGGAATCAAGTCTGCTGTAAGCTCGGCAGTAGAATGGATTCAGAATGCATGGAAATCTACAGGAGAATGGTTTAACAATTTATGGAAGTCCATTAAAGAAGGCGCAGACAATGTTTGGACTACAATTCGAGAAGCTCCTGGGAAAGCGGCAGATTGGATCAAGAATAAATGGACTGAAACAAAAGAGTTCTTTTCGAGTATATGGGATGGCATCAAAGAAGCTGCCAGTTCCGCTTGGGAAGGAATTGTAAACATTCTAGCACCGTATGTTATTGCCATAAAAAACGTTTTTCAGCCAATGATTGATTTCTTTACGAACCTATGGTCTCAAATTGGATCAATCGCAGGCTCTGCATGGGAAATTATAAAAACTGCTGTAATGGGTCCAATTCTGCTTTTGATTGATTTGATAACAGGCAATTTTAATCAGTTAAAAGAAGATGCTTCGATGCTGTGGACTACATTAACTACAAATATCCAAAACATTATCACGACGTTTGTAGATATAGTTGTTGGTTATTACACAGCCTTAAAGGATACTGTGATAAATATCTGGAATGTGTTGACTTCTACCATCAAAGATGTGTGGAATTCTTTTACTACATGGATCAAAGAGACAACTAACAATATTGTAAATAGTATTAAACAGGGATGGAATAACCTAAAACAAGGGACAATCGATCTGTTTAATAATATGATTCAAGGAGCGAAAGATTTATGGAATTCTTTCAAAGCTTGGTTTATTAATCTAGTTATTGGAACTAAGGATAACATCATTCAGGGATGGGAAAACCTAAAACAAGGTACTATAGATACTTTCAACAATTTAGTAAATGGTGCTCAAGAGGCATGGGATAATTTAGTAAATGCTGTTAGTGATACGGTTGATAGAGTAACTGGCTGGTTTGATAACTTGAAAAATATCGATTTACTAGCAGCCGGAAAAGCTATCATGGATAGTTTTCTAGAAGGGTTACAAAATGCATGGAAATCTGTGCAAGATTTTGTTGGAGGTATTGGTGATTGGATTCGTGAACACAAAGGACCTATCCAATACGATAGAAAGCTATTGATTCCAGCTGGTCAGGCTATTATGAACGGTCTGAATAAAGGACTGACAGGAGGATTCAATGACGTACAGAATACTGTTGGAAGTATGGCAGACTTTATCGCGGAACTTTTCAATGCAAATCCTGATGTAGATATAGCTGCAAATCTGAAAAATGCAAATAAAAACATTGGTGCAGAAGTTGAACATAAAGTAAATATGGGCGGCTCTACTAAACCAGCTGTATTTAAAATCAATCTTGGAAGACAATCGTTTAGATTGTTTATGGATGATATTTCACAAGCTATGGGCGAAGGTGCAGATATTAATCTGGAATTTTAGGAGGGAATATTTTGGATCAACGAGAAAATAAAATGTACTCATTCAAAGATACAACCATTAATCTCACTAGTTCTAAACGATTCCTTCCGACGTCTGCCATGATGTACGATGGAATGTATTTAGAAGATTTGATTGAGGGGTATCAAACACTCACGGTGGAAGGTAGAGAAATGCTTTCTGTAGAAGTTGAACAGCAAGAGATACAAATTGGTTCAATCATTACAAATCAGAAAATACCTTCAAGAACACTAAAAATAACATACAAACTGGAAGATAGAGATCCAGAAAAACTACAGTTTAAATTCAAAGAACTGTTGAATTATTTATACCGGAATGAAGACGTGGAAATTAGGTTTCATGATGAATTAGATTATTATTACTACGGTCGCTATACATCAACTGATACTGTTCCAGGAGACTCCAACTCCATTATTTCGAGTTTTAATGTATTCTGTGCGGATCCACTAAAGTATACGAAAGAATGTGTTAGTGATGGCTATATTGGAAATCCGATACAGTTTCCTATAACACCAAGAAAAATTGAAGTTACTTTATCCATGAATAATTCAATCAAAATTACAAACGGAGAACAAAATATCACGATAACTGATGCGGCAATAAAAACAGGAGACGTGTTGGTTTTTGATTTTTCCGATGAGCAGGTAACTGTAAACGGAGAAGATTGTACTTCTATGATTGATTTAGAAAGTGATTTTGAGAACTTTTATCTTAAGCAAGGTCAGAAGATAACTAGCAATAATGGAAACCTTAAAATATTCTATAGGGGGGCGACAATTTGAGTGAGACAGTTTATTTCTTTGATCACTTGCAAAAACTTATTAAAAGAAAAAATACAAGAAGTTTGATTGAAGTCTCCCAAGAAAAAGAAATTATTTCTGATAAGAGTGATCTAATGAAAGATACTCTTTACGTTACGACAAAATATGATAAAGAAATAGAGGATGCAAGATATATGGCGATTCGTGAAAACGAGTCGTCTTTTTCGTTGTATCGAATTACTAAAGTTAGCGACCCATTTGAAACATTAGAGTTTACAGGGTTAGGATTTGCGACAAATGAATTAGATGCTTACATCATCAAAGATATTAGGCCGAGTGGGCAGCCCTTAAAAAATGTTCTTGATCGATTGATTGAATTTACTGAAGGAAATTGGCGCGTTGGTCACGTAGAAGCAATGTTACCAACAGTAACTGCAACTTTTTACTATGTCTCTGTAAAAGAAGCGTTGAAAGAATTGCAAACCTTAGGTATGGAATTTGTCTTTAGGTGTTCTTTGAATTCTGATGGAATAAAGGATAAATGGATCGAAGTATATGAACAAATTGGCGAAGAATCGAATACACGTTTCGTATATGGTAGTAAAGCATTAACAGTTGTAAGAGAGATAGATAGAAGCTCAATCTCAACTTCAATGATAGGTCGTGGGCGAGGCGAAGAGGTTGGTGACGGATACGGTAGAAGAATTGAATTCACTGATGTTGAATGGAAAAAGTCGAATGGTGATCCTTTAGATAAGCCTAAAGGCCAAAATTGGCTTGAAGATCCGGAATCAACTCAAAAGTATGGGATACCACAAAAAGATGGATCAATGAGAAAACGAGAAACCGTAGTAGTGTTTGATGATATAGATGATCCAACAGAATTACTTAAAAATACTTATTCAACCTTAATAGATTCTGCTAGACCGTTAGTACAATTCAAAGCTGAAGTCACTGGAGGAGATGTGATAGGAAATACAGTGACTATTCACAGATACGATAAAGGTTATCACTATAAAACTCGTATTTATAAAACTACATTCAATCGGCTTACCGGTCAAACGAATATCGAACTAGGGGATAATTTAACACAAGATGTTAGAAAACAAACGGCTTCTATTGTCAATAATATTAATAGTTTAGAATCTAGCAAAATGACATTTTACGAATCGACAGAGATTGGAAAATATCAAGATGACATTATGCGAGGCGCAGGAGATAATGGCGGTTCTATTTATTGGGTAAATGGAATTGAAGCTGGTGTTAGTGATAGTAGAGAAATCTATGAAACTGTTTATATGGATGGACCTAACATTCCTAGATCACGCTTTTTTATGGTCCAAAATAACTCAGGAATATCTTTCAAACAGTGTAAAAAAGGTGAATGGCAAACAATCCAAGATGTACACAATGGCGATAGCACGACTGCGTGGACGTTGGATGGAACTTTCAATGCTAATTTTATTAAAGCAGGAATTCTTTCAGGTATTCTCGTGCAAGGGGTAGCTTTAAAGACATTGGATGATAAAGATTTCCAATTAGTGGCAGAAGGAGGACAACTTTCTTTTGAAAAAAAGGTCATTTCAACTGGGCTTGACGATGTTCACGGAGAATCGCTTGGATCCATCGTAGCAACTTATGGTGGCGGAAAAATAAATGGCTTTGCTGTATGGAAAGAACCAAACTATATTTTTTCCATTAACGCTGGGGACGGCGGCGATCGAGGGAATCCTGTTTTTCAAATTCCAGCAGACGTTACTGCTGATAAGCGCAAATATAATCTTTACGGTGATGGTAAATTTTCAGAAGGAAATATAACCATAGATGGCCGTCTAGATGTCAAAGAATTATATGTGAATGGCGTTAAAATCGATACAAACGGTGGAGGCAATAATGGAGGAGACAATACTGGAGGAAACGATAACGGTTGGAATGGACAATATCCACCAGAAGTAACTACTGATCGGGATAAACGTTATTGGCAGATTTGGGCAATGGCAATAGGTGCTGGCTTTACTAAACAAGCTGCTGCAGCCTTACTTGGCAATGCACAAGGAGAATCGGATGCTAATCCAACCGCTGATGAGGGTAATGGCGCGCCTGGGTTCGGTTATGGTGTATGGCAATGGACGGATTCTTCTGGCGCAACTAGCGGACGTGTCTACATGATCAATTTAATGACAAAGGCTGGCATCAATGATGATCCAGACACGATCACGGCGCAGTTCAAATTGTTGATGTGGCATGCGCCGAATGGTCAATGGATCGCAACTAGTGCTTATCCTTACACATGGACACAATTCATGAATCTGACCGATATCAACACAGCAGCACAAGCATTCGTGGCTAACTTTGAACGTCCACGTGATCCACATCCAGAACGGACGACATGGGCACAAGAATGGTATGACAAGTTCAAAAATTTAGAAATTCCTGCATCGAAAGGGTATATAAAACCAATTGCGGATCCAATCACAGTGACGAGCGAATTTGGCTGGCGCACTTCTCCAATTACAGGCGCGCAAGAATTTCATAACGGTATTGACCTTGTAAATGGAAATCCTAATACACCAATTTTTGCATCAGCAGATGGTGAAGTGATCGTTGCAGGGGATGCCAACTATTATGACTGGTATGGAAATTGGACAGTGATCAAACATGCTGATGGAATGTATACAGGCTATGCACATCAAAGCCGTGTGGATGTTTCAAAAGGTCAAAAAGTAACTGCAGGTCAGCAAATTGGACTAATGGGGACAACAGGACCATCCACTGGAGAACATCTTCATTTCCAATTTATGGATGAATTTTATCCATCCTCTTCTGGTCATTTCCATAATGCAAGAGATTACATTGATTTTTAAGGAGGTAAGAAAGTGCCTAAACATAAAATAATTTTAAGTACGACAGAGCCAAATAATAATATTCCGCTTATTCGTATCATTCAAGATGATAAAAACAGCCAAATTTTCGAGGCTGAAATAGTTGAAGAAGGACAACTTTTAAATTTTGATAGTAAAGTTGTCTTTTTCAATGCGCAAATTGGTCCTTACAAAGTAAGAGATAAAGTAGAAACTATTTATTATGACAGTAGTCGCGTTTCTTATACACTGATCGATCCATTTCTACAAAAGGTCGGAGAATTTGAAGCGTGGTTCAGTTTCGCCGACAGCGAAGAACCGGAATCTGATTTATTTAGTACGATGCGTTTCAATTATCGTGTGCTTCCTGGTATACGCAAAAACATTTGGGAAGGAAATTACTTTTGGGATTTACAAGAGTTAGTCGAGTACTACAAGAGGTACAAAAATTTGATTTCAGGAATCGTGGAAAATAAAGATTTTAGCGACTTGATTGATAAAATTGCGGAGATTGATGGACGTACCAATCGATTAGATAATTTTGCAACAGCTACGAAAACTGAAGCAGAACAAGGAATGGCTGCCGACAAATTTATGACGCCACAACGAGTAACTCAGCAAACAGATGCAAGATTAGCAACCGATGAGGAAGCAAAGCTCGGAGTTAATAACACAAAATTAATGACTCCGGAAACGACCAAAGCTTTCTATGATTCGAACATGGTAACAAAACATTTTTCTACAGGTGATCTATCAGAAGTTAAGTCAGGTGACATTTATCTGACACGAATAGGGGATACCGTAAGCCTAAGTGGTTCTGTTTTAACGTTAGATAATGCTGATGCTAGTAATAATAAGATTTTCACTCCTATAACATTTCCTGAAGGATTTCGTCCCACGACAGATGTAGCAGTTTCTCATTATGTTCCTGCAATGTTTGATGTTTTTTTTGGAAGTGTGACTAGTTCGGGGACATTAAAACTTAAAGTGGCAATGAATAATAGTCATAATCACAATATTACTGCTTCATGGACAACAGCCGATGAATTTCCCAGATGAAGCCGGGGAGACGTTGCCTCGGCTGTATTTCGTGAAAGCACTTGAACAACTCAAAGCAAAAATTAATCCTAGTGCTTTTAATTTAGGGATTGTAACAGATTCACATTTCGATGAGGGAACTTGGCGAACTCAGGCTTACCGCTCATTAAAAAATTTGAATAATATTCTGTACATTCAGAATGATTTGGATGCTATCGCTGCTTTAGGCGACAACGTGGA
>NZ_KV833965.1:0-2610 GCF_001837725.1 Enterococcus sp. HMSC072F02 | reverse complement strand
ACAACGTGGATAGCGAACACAAAGACAAATCAATCAATATTCGTAATTTAGAACGTTATTGTGAGCGATTCTCACAAGGTAGCAACTCAAATAAATTTATTGTCAGAGGAAATCACGATGCGGGTACTCTTATTTGGGATACAACTAATGAAGGAAATAAAGTATTTGAAAAAGATATTTTAACAGGAGCAGAGCAGTTAGCTATTTTCAAAAAATATCTAGATCAAAATGGGAAAGTTTACGACACAGAAGGACAGTACCACTATAAAGATTTTCATGAGAAGAAGATTCGTCTGGTAATCATTGATACATTAGATAATTCGATGGCAACTAATGCAAATGGAACACTAAAGTATACAGATCAGTGGATACACGGTTTGCGCAAACAGCAGTTGAAGTGGATTTCAGAAAAGGCACTAGGAACATTACCAGAAGATTATCATGTAATTATGGCGACACATGTGCCTATACAACCCGACGGTATTGAACCTGGTGAAATTAAAAATGGCGACTTACTTAAACAACTCATTTCTGCGTTCGTTTCAAAAACGAGTACAACGCTAGTTTCAGCATTAGAAGACTATACTGTAAATTTATCAGTTGATTTCTCAAATCGCAATGAAAGCAATTTTATTGGTTTTTTTGCAGGACACAGACATGCAGAATACTTCTATACACCAGATCAAATGGGTGGTTTTTATTCAACGGTACTTGATTGTGCATTTGTGCGTGATGATAGTAAAATCGGCACGGTCCAAGAAGATGCTTTTGTTGTAGTTAGCGTAGACACGGAGAATAGAAAGGTGACCATGCTTGGATTTGGGAGAGAATCAAGCCGTGAGTACAGTTACTAAGGAGGGAGCAAATGAATAGAAAGACGGGAGAAATTGTAGTACCGACAGAACCAGTCAGCCGAGCTACAAAAATCACTGGATTTACGTTTAAGTCTTACGACAAGAGCGCTGGTGTATTACAATTTCAAATTAAAAATCAAGACGGAAGTCCTACCGATTTAATCGATGCGACTGTCCGTCTTTTTATGTACATCTATCAAGGGGAAGAGAAAAAAGAATTTCCTATTTTTGACAACCAAATTATTACTGAGAGCTATATGCAAGGTATTGTAAAATACCCGATTCCTGATATGTTGCTTTCTTACGAAGGGAAAGTCGATGCCAATGTTTACATCGATTTTCCAGATGGCAGTCATACCGACAATTTGGCATTTACCTTTAATATTGAGAAATCTATCATTGATGGCGATGTTCAATTGAATGGAGAATATTATTTTAAGGAATTTCAACAACTGCTTGATGGGGTCAAACAAGAGGCGACAGATGCTGTTAACGCAGCATTAACAAATGTGGATTCTACAATTGAAAAGGCAAACCAACAAATAAATGAATTTGTAGAGGGAGCCACACAAGCAATTGATCAAACTGTTGATGAGGTAACAGAGCAACTACAAGCTACTCAAACTAAGATTGATACCGTTTCTCAAAACGTTACATCGGCACAAAACAATCTTAAAGCAGTTGAAGACAAGATGAATCAAACCAATCAGCAAATCGGCGATCTCGGCAAGTTGAAAAAAATTTACTCCAACAGCATCGACTTCGGGGGCTATGATTATTCGGGGAATCCGAATTTAATGAATAATCTCTCTTTTTCTGATTTTGCTGTTCAAGCAGGTGGAGGAGCTATAAGTGATGGTGGTAACTTTTTAAAAATAAATAAGACCTCAGGAACTAATTTATTTGTTATGGCAGGATACAAAAATAGTGCCTATTATTTGACACCTGTACTTCCAAACACTACCTACACAATAACTTATGTTCTACGTAAATCTTCAAATTTTGTATCACAAAGTGGCAAGCGTATATTTTTAAGGTATAGATTAAATCAAAATGATGTTACAAATAATCTTGGAGAACTAATTCTGGATAGTACCAACGTAACTGCTGAGTTTACAACTTACACAAAAACTTTTACTACAGGTGCATTGATTAACCCAAATAGCTACTATTTCCAAGTTTTAGTAGAAGAAGGATTGTCTGGTGAAATAGAGCTAAGCTATGAAATTAAGCTAGAAAGGGGTTCAACAGCCACACCATATCAACCTAACTTACTTGATGATCCTTACTGGGTAGGTAAAGCGCCATTGGGTGAGAATATTGCTGACCCTACAAAAAAATTTCCTATTAAGTCTAGTGGTGCAGAAATATATACTGGTACTATGACAGAGCCTTTTGTTGTGGGAGAAACTTATACTGTAACGCTTAAGGGTACTAAACCAGCGGATAAAAATTTTAGATTATTTAACCCAGGCATTGCTGGGTATGGTAATTTGTCACCTGTGGAAGGAGTCACAGATGTGTGGTCATTAACTGTTACAGTAGATAAAGTAGCTGCTGACCCTAGAATAGTTGGCATAAATCAAACCCCAGCAGATAATCCTGGCGCATGTCAAATCGACTGGCTCAAGATTGAAAAAGGCGACACCCGAACCCAAAATATTAGTGAATATAAATACTTTGGTGAAGGATTGAAAGACAGCAACAATCCGAATGATTACAGTTGGGACATCAAGCCTGAATATACTGAAAAAGG
>NZ_KV833964.1:0-20041 GCF_001837725.1 Enterococcus sp. HMSC072F02 | reverse complement strand
TGATCTGTCTAACTTAATTTGACAATTAAGAGAATAACAAAACGTAGTTTTCCACAAATAAATGACCCACCAAAGTGTTTCACGACTTAAGAAAACATAATTTTCAAAAATAAGTTTATTTTTTAATGAAAAAAATAGTTGAATATGTAACTTTAAGTGATTACTGTGAAACAAAAAGTTGATTTTATCTTGAAATTAGGTAAAGAATTTCTTGCTCCGCCCATTTTTTCTTTTTTATTAAGAAGTTTTTGGGTACAATGAAGCATGAATGTAAATAGGCGGAAGGATAGGAAATGATGAAAGATTTTATGAAAAAAATATTAAATACTTCTTGGTTAGAAAAAATAAGAAAAGGTGCACAAGAACCTAAGAACAAAACGTTTCGCCGGTCCCATGTTCCTTTTCGCTTAAATTTTCTTTTTTTCATTATATTTACGTTATTTGTTGCGTTGATTGCTAGATTGGGTTATTTGCAGATCGTGAACGGCGAAGAGATGGAGGCGCGAGTGAAGTCTACTTCTACGATTACGGTCCAAGAAAGTACTCCTCGCGGAATGATCTACGACTCCACAGGAAAAGCTTTAGTCACGAATAAAGCGAATCAGGCCATCACATATACGAGAGGAACACAAGTTACGGCTAAAGATTTGCTTGAAATCGCAACGAAGTTGAACTCGCTGATCGATGTTCCGGTAGATGAAAATCTGACAGATAGAGATAAAAAAGATTTTTGGCTGGCTGACCCCAAACATTTGAAAGAAGCCACAAAAAGACTTTCGGCAAAAGAAAAGCAATTAGGGAACAGCGAACAATATAGTGCGATGGTCAATAAAGTCACAGCTGATGAGATTAATTTAAACGAGGAGCAATTAAAAATTGCTACCATCTTTAAACGGATGAATAGTGCATATGAATTAAACACTGTCTATATCAAAAACTCTGGTGTTACTGATCAAGAGTTAGCTGTTGTGGCAGAACGCGCTTCTGAACTTCCAGGAGTTTCGACTGGCACAGACTGGACACGAGAATATAATGCAGCAAGTTCACTGAAAAGTATTCTTGGCAGTGTGACGACTGAAAAGCAAGGACTTCCAGCAGATGAAGCAGAGAAATACCTAGCAAAAGGTTATTCTCGGAATGACCGTGTAGGACAAAGTTATTTGGAAAAACAATATGAAGATGTCCTGCAAGGAACCAAAACCCAATATGAAGTTTCCCTTGATAATGAAGGAAATGTTTCGAATCAAAAAGAAATCTTCTCTGGGGAAAAAGGTTCTAATTTAATGTTATCTATGAATGCAGAATTCCAATCAAAAGTAGAAGAAATTTTGAAAAGGAATTATCAAACATTGATCAACAACGGCAAAGCACAGTATTCGCCTGGTGCTTATGCAGTGGCTATGAATCCTCAGACAGGAGAAGTGCTAGCAATGACTGGTTTCAGTCATGAACAAGGTTCCAAAGAAATCACCGAGAATGCTTTAGGCACGATTACTAGCGCCTTTGCTCCAGGGTCTGTAGTCAAGGCTGGTACTTTGACAGCAGGCTGGGCAAGTAACGCGATCAGCGGAAATCAAGTTTTGATTGATGAGCCGATTCGTCTGCAAGGTGCTTCAGAAAAAAGCTCTGTCTTTAATCGAAGCGGACAAGTTGCTCTTGATGCAGTCAAAGCATTGGAATTGTCTTCTAATACGTATATGATCAAAGTGGCGTTAAAGATGTTAGGACTAGACTATACACCTGGAATGGGACTACCTAGTTTAGATGAAGAAGCTAAAGCTTATCAGCAATTGAGAGACTCTTTCAAAGAGTTTGGTCTTGGTACAACGACTGGAATCGATTTGCCGAATGAATCTCCTGGGATCTCACGTTCTGTTGATTATATGAAGAAGTTCAATGCGGATAATGGCAAAGAATGGTATACTCCAGGTAACTTTACCGATTTGGCATTTGGACAGTTTGACACATATACACCAATCCAATTAGCTCAATATGCTTCAACAGTCGCTAATGGCGGGAAACGAGTACAGCCGCACGTAGTCAAAGCGATCTATGGCAATGACGAAAATGGAAACTTGGGTGAAGTGAAGAAAGAAATTGGCACAACAGTAGAAAATACGGTCAATATTTCTGCAGAAAATATGGCGATCCTCCGTGAAGGATTCCACCAAGTTGTCCATGGTACCGATCCTTACACAACAGCCAAACCATTAGCCAGTGCGAAAATGGACCTTTCCGCAAAAACAGGGACTGCAGAAACGGTTGCGGAAGGTCATCCAGATATTACGACAGTCAATAGTAATATCGTGGCATACGGACCAACAGACAATCCGGAAATTGCCATCAGTGTTGTCTTGCCGAACTTATTAGACGAACAAGACCACATGAACTTGACGATTGCTAAAGAAATAATGGACGCGTATTATGATATGTTCATGGCAAAATAAAAAAGAGGTCGTGAAAAAGCCGCTTAGTTTCGAGTATGAAGAAAAATTTTGTGAAAATAGCTTCTCACATTTTTGCTTAAATTTGACTTCATACCGAGAAACTGGCTTTTGAACACCGTTTAAGGAAGAGGTTGTGAAATCAGCGCCCTGACCTGAGTATTAGAGAGGCAAAACGGAAAAATAGTTCCTCATATTTTGCCGTTTTTGAGCTAATACCGAAGGACAGCTGATTGAACGCCGTTTATCAAGAGGTCGTGGGCCTGCCATTCAGCTCCGAGTCACAAGGAACAAGTTCAAAAAAACAGCTTCTCATGTTTTATGAATATTGTGACTTGTGATTGAGGAGTTGGCAGGAGAACACCGTTTACTCGGCAAAAAAGGTTGTGACAAAAATTGTCACAACCTCTTTTTTGTGGAATCTAATTCTCTATTATAGTTTAAGTAGTTTTTCCAGATAAACAGCTAAACCGTCTTCCTGATTGCTCAAAGGAGTGACATCATTTGCAATGCCTTTGAGTTGATCAGTACCGTTAGCCATAGCTACTCCCCAACCTGCATAATCCAACAATTCCAAATCATTATGCTCGTCACCAAAGGCAATGACGTCTTTTTGATCGATAGACAGGTAGTTAGCAATCTCTTGCACGCCTTTTGCTTTTTGGATTCCTTTTGAAACAATCTCTAAGATGGCAGTAGGTCCACCCCATGTCCGAACATCGACATAACTGCCAAATTGACGTGTTAATTCAGCAGATACAGCTCCTGCAAAACGTTTGTCTGTTCGGACAAGCAAAGACGTAGGATTTGTCGTCAAATTTTTAGGAGAAAGCAAATTCTTCTCTCCTGGACGAGAAGAAGCAAAAATTTTTTCATCAAAGAAATCAAAACTGTCAATAAAAAAAGTATCACGATTTTCAGCAGCGATAAAATCTAAATTTAGCTGCTTTTTTTGCGATAAGATTTCAAAAGCGATTTCACGATTGATCAACGTTTCTCTTTCACCATCCCAGTGCTGATTAGGGATGTGTACTAATGCGCCGTTAAAATTAACCATCGGTGTTGTTAATTCTAATTGTTGGTAAAACTGATGGCTCATTCGGAATGGGCGTCCTGTAGCAATACTGACATGATGACCGGCATTGATTGCTTTTTTCAGAGTCTCTTTTGTTTTAGATGTAATCATCGAATCTTGATTGAGGGTAGTTCCGTCCAGATCGATGGCAATTAATTTTTTATTCAATAAGGGTCCTTCCTTCCTCAACTAGCATTTGTTTTAGTCTAGCATATTTTAGGTAATTAACAAGAGCAATCAGTTATTCCTAACAAAAAATACAGTTATGGCTATGTAAATAAATGAATACGAGCTAAACGCGAACATTAAGTATTGTTTTCGGTTTTTTTGTTAAAAAAACGTTGAAAAACGAATGAGACGTCTATATAATTTGAAATTGTTCGATGGATTTGCCATATTTTGCATATTTATTATTATTATAGTTTTCCATCAGAAAAAAATTCAGGGAGTGGAACTTTTTATGGAAAAGTTTTTCGGTTTAAAGAAAAACAATACAAATGTATCAACTGAAATAATGGCGGGAGTAACGACATTCTTTGCCATGAGTTATATCTTATTCGTAAATCCGACGATTTTATCAGCATCAGGTATGCCGTTCCAAGCAGTATTTCTAGCCACAATCATTGCATCAATCATTGGTACGCTAGTCATGGGATTGTTCGCGAATGTCCCATATGCTCAGGCACCTGGTATGGGATTGAACGCATTTTTCACTTTTACGGTCGTTTTCGGGCTTGGCTATTCTTGGCAACAAGCCCTGGCAATGGTTTTTATTTGCGGATTAATCAACATTTTTATTACTGTTACAAATATCCGAAAGATGATCATTCGGGCGATTCCTGAAAGTCTTCAACATGCGATTGGTGGCGGAATCGGTATTTTCGTTGCGTATGTCGGGATCAAAAATGCAGGATTCTTATCTTTTTCAGCAGACCAATCTGCTATTTCGAGTTCTGTCGTTGAAGGTGGAAAAGCAACAAATGTTACGATAAATGGCGGAATCGTTCCCGCGTTAGCCAATTTTGACAACGCACCTATCTTGTTAGCCGTGATTGGTTTGGTACTGACAGCCATTTTAGTTGTAAAAAACGTCCGTGGTGCTATTCTTATCGGTATCGTAGCGACCACAGTCCTTGGGATTTTTATGGGTGTTGTTGATTTAAGTTCCATTGATTGGCAAACGAATTCGTTAGGCAATTCATTTAAAGAATTAGGAACAACGTTCGGTGCAGCATTTGGTTCTGAAGGAATGCAATCATTATTCAGTGATTCTTCCAAGATCCCTCAAGTATTGATGACAATCATCGCATTCAGTTTATCTGATACATTCGATACGATCGGAACATTTATCGGTACAGGACGCCGCACAGGTATTTTCTCAAAAGAGGACGAGATCGCATTGGAAGATGGTCGCGGGTTCAAAACAAAAATGGATAAAGCGCTATTTGCCGATGCAATCGCTACTTCCGTAGGTGCTATCTTTGGTACATCGAATACAACAACTTATGTCGAATCTGCAGCTGGGATCGGGGCCGGTGGACGTACTGGTTTGACTTCAGTAGTAGTGGCAGTGCTATTCGCATTAAGTAGTTTGTTCTCCCCGCTGATCGCTATCGTACCAAATCAAGCAACTGCGCCAGCACTGATTTTGGTCGGGGTAATGATGATGGCTTCTTTTGCAGACATCAAATGGCTAGATATGGAAGAAGCTTTACCAGCCTTCTTTGCATCGATCTTTATGGGATTGTGCTATAGCATTTCTTATGGGATTGCAGCAGGATTTATTTTCTATACAATTGTCAAAGTAATCAAAGGAAAATTCAATGAAGTTTCTGTTGCTTTGTGGATTGTTGATATTTTATTCATCATCAACTTCATCATTCTAGCAACGATTTAAATAAAGAGAAGGGATTGGAACAGCATTTGTTCTGGTCTCTTTTTGTTTTACATAAAAAGAACGTTACATATAAAATGATCTTTGCGGGATTTTTCTCTTTTTACTAGCGAGATCGTTGCTTGTTTATTCGAAAATAGGTATGATAAAAGAGACGAAAGAGGGATGATAGATGGAGATTAATTGGAGAAAAAATTTAGTGATTGCGTGGATTGGCTGTTTTTTCACTGGTGCAAGTATTAGTTTAGTTATGCCATTCATACCAGTTTATGTTGAGCAACTAGGAACACCAAAAGATCAAATCGAATTGTTTTCGGGACTAGCAATCTCTGTTACTGCTTTTGCATCTGCCGTGGTTGCACCAATCTGGGGAAATCTAGCTGATCGAAAAGGTCGAAAACTCATGATGATCCGTGCAGCAGCTGGGATGACGTTGACGATGGGTTCTTTAGCTTTTGTGCCGAACGCGTATTGGCTTTTGATCATGCGTTTTTGGAACGGGATTTTGTCTGGGTATATTCCAAATGCAACAGCAATGATTGCTTCACAAGCGCCTAGAGAAAAGAGCGGATGGGCGTTAGGAACATTATCCACCGGAGCGATTGCTGGGAATCTGATCGGACCTTCAATGGGCGGTGCATTGGCTGAGTGGTTTGGTATGGAAAATGTATTCTTGATCACAGGGGCTTTGTTGATGATCACAACGGTGCTGACCATCTTCTTAGTCAAAGAAGATTTCCATCCAATCGAGAAAAAAGATCTGATAAGCACCAAAGAAATTTTTTCAAAAATGGATCATCTCTCTATTTTGATTGGTCTCTTCATCACGACCTTGATTTTACAGATAGGGATCACTACGATCAGCCCTATTTTGACCTTATATATTCGTGAGTTAAGCGGAAGTACAGAAAATATCCTGTTTGTCAGCGGCTTGATTGTTTCGATAGCTGGTGTTTCTGCAGTCTTTTCTTCACCAAAACTAGGAAAACTAGGGGATAAGATTGGGAATCAAAAAGTTTTAATTGGCGGACTCATCTTATCATTTTGCTGTTATTTGCCCATGGCGTTTGTCACGACACCACTCCAATTAGGTATACTTCGTTTTATTTTAGGCTTTTCAACTGGTGCTTTGATGCCTTCTGTCAATACACTGATCAGTAAGATCACGCCACAAGAAGGGGTTAGCCGAATCTATAGCTATAATCAGATGTTCAGTAACTTTGGACAGGTTCTAGGACCCATGCTGGGGTCGACAGTTGCGCATGCTTATAATTACAGTGCTGTTTTTATTGTGACAAGTTTATTCGTCCTGTCAAATATTCTTCTTTCTCTATTCAATTTTCGTAAAGTTCTTCGCAGTAGATTATAATAGTGGTGAAAATTGGAAATAAAAAAGAGCTTGAGATATCTCAAGCTCTTGGCTGGTTTTTTACGAATGGGCAGAGGTTTCTTTTCTTGGCGCAACTGCACCAATCAAAAGGATAATGACACCCGCAATTAATGAAATGATTGTTGTCAAAGTAAAATCATATGTTCCGCTTGTTAATGCAGCACCAATATAACCGACTACTTGACCTAGAACGACAGCCCAGAATAATGTAACGATATATCGCATAAAGAACACCTCTTTTCTATCTTAATTTTACCAGATTTTCTTTGAATGTAAAGAAACGAGACTAAATCTCAATAAAATTCGAGTTCTTGTGAAAGAACTCATTCCTACAGACTAGAAGCAAATGAAGTAGAACAATCAACTTCAGCACTTGTTATTTAATGAAAGTAAAAGGATCAGACCTTTTAACGCTAGTGAATTTTAACGAAAAAAAAGGCGGAATGCAAGATGTTTTTCCCACAACTTTATACAATTACTTCTTATTCTCTTTTACAAAGTACGATCCGTATTCGAGAATATGTACAAGAAGCAAAAAAACAAGGCTACACTTCATTAGCCATAACGGATAAAGATGTCTTATACGGTGCACCTGAATTCTATCGTATTTGTGTAGAAGAAGGAATACAGTCAATCATTGGATTACATCTTAGTTATACTTATGAAGAAAAAAATTATGGTTTGCTTGCGTACGCAAAAGATGAGACAGGTTATCAGCAGCTGATGAAACTTTCCAGTCGAAAAATGATCCAAGAAAAAATGGCACTTGATGATATGATAGAAACCGACCATCTAGTGTTTGTCGTTCCGGCAAATCATTCTGTTTCTGAGGCTTTCAATAAAGAGGAACATTTTTTCAGTCATTGGCAGTTTTTGCTTGAAAATGTTTTCGCTAAAGATTTTTATATCGGATTGTCAGAAAATACGCCTGATCAATTGCCTGAATGGTATCAGTATGTGACAAAAGAAAATTATCCGCTTTGTGCATTGCATCCAATCGCTAGTTTACAGCAAGAAGACCTTTTTGCGCTTGAAGTGATGAAGCATATCAAAGAGGGAAGTCAGATGCCTTTAGAAAGTTTATCTGCACCTTTACCATCAGCAAATGGTTACCTGCTTTCAGAACAAGAAATGATCAAACGATTCGAAGAAGCAGGTCTTTCACAAGCTGTAATAGGTGCTCAGCGCTTAGCCGAATCGATTTCATTTGAATTTCAGTTTCATCAGAAATTACTCCCACACTATCCTGTCCCTCAAGGAAAACAAGCTGGAGAATATTTAAGAGAGCTATGCTACTCGCAAGTAGAACATCGGATCGTTGATTATACAAAGGAGTACCGAGAACGTTTGGACTATGAGTTATCTGTCATCCATCAAATGGGATTCGATGATTATTTCCTGATCGTATGGGATGTAATGGCTTTTGCTCATAGAAATAAAATCGTTACCGGTGCAGGCCGTGGTTCTGCTGCTGGTTCATTAGTAGCCTATGTGTTAGAAATCACAGATGTGGATCCATTAGAGTATGACTTGCTATTCGAACGATTTTTAAATCCTGAACGTTTTACGATGCCGGATATTGATTTGGATATTCCTGACAACCGACGTGAGGAAGTATTGAATTATGTTCGAGAAAAGTATGGACAATATCACATGGCGCAAATCGCGACATTTGGTACAATGGCTGCAAAAATGGTTCTTAGAGATGCCGCTAGAGTGTTTGGTCTGTCACAAAGTGAAGCAAACCGCTGGTCAAAAGCAATACCAAACCAGCTGAAAATCACATTGACCCAAGCCTACAAAACATCGCGTCAACTAGTAGAATTAGTTCAGGCAAGCGAAAAAAACCAGCTTTTATTCAAAACCGCAGTGATTTTAGAAGGATTGCCAAGACACGTTTCGACTCACGCAGCAGGGGTAGTTATCAGCGATAAGAATCTACTTGAATTAGTACCGCTCCAACGCGGTTCTGATGAAGCTTTTCTGACCCAGTATACGATGAATGAGGTAGAAGCCATCGGTCTTTTGAAAATGGACTTTCTAGGACTACGCAATTTATCGATTATTGATTTTACTTTAAAGGCTGTTAAGCGAGTAGAAGGGCAGGAAATCCGATTAAAAGAGATTCCATTAAATGATGCAAAAACGCTACTCTTGTTTCAACGAGGCGAAACTTCAGGAGTATTTCAATTTGAATCTGCTGGTATTCGAAACGTTTTACGAAGATTAGGACCAGAAAACATCGAAGATATTGCCGCAGTCAATGCGTTGTATCGTCCAGGTCCTATGCAAAATATCGATACCTTCATTGCCAGAAAAAAAGGAAAAGAAGCCATTCGCTACCCTGATGATTCCCTGATCCAGATTTTGAAAAACACATACGGGGTGATTGTCTATCAGGAACAAATCATGCAAATCGCCTCGACTATGGCTGGATTTACATTAGGACAGTCAGATATTTTGAGGCGGGCAGTTAGTAAAAAGAAAAAAGACGTATTAGATGAAGAAAAGTCGCATTTTGTATCAGGAGCATTACAACAAGGATATTCGGAAAAAACAGCAGTGACTGTATATGAATATATTGAAAAATTTGCAAACTATGGATTCAATCGGTCGCATGCATTTGCTTATTCCTTCGTGGGATTCCAAATGGCGTATCTAAAAGCCCATCATCCAGGTGCTTTCTTTACCAGCCTGATGAATTCTGTTCGGCATAACACATCAAAATTGAAAGAATATATTGCAGAAGCACGTAAAAATAAACTCAAACTTTCCTCGCCGTCCATTAATCAAAGTAATTCCAGTTTTGAGTTGGTCAATAAGGAAGAAATCAGATTCGGACTGACAGCGATAAAAGGTATTCGTCGTGATTTTGTAGAAGATATATTAAACGAAAGAAAACAAAATGGCCCGTTCCAGTCAGTGGATCAATTCCTCATACGGATCGATAAGCGGTGGCTGAAATTAGAGTTGCTGCAATCACTGACAGCAGTAGGCGTTTTTGATGAATTATCTCCTAACAGGAAACAATTGATGCTTGATCTAGAAGGAAAAATCCAAAATATCGTTTACAGTGGTGGCAGTCTAGATTTGCTAGGAATCATGGCATTAAAAGAAGAAGAAGTCGCTGACTATACACTAGAAGAACGACTGAAGCTGGAAGAGGAATACTTAGGTGTTTATTTGTCAGGGCATCCTGCAGAAGGGTTTGACCGGCTTCGTTTGGCTAAACAGGTTCAGCTGATTACAGATATCGTTCCTAATCAACCAGTCAATTTACTATTGATGATAAAGGAAGTTAGAGAGATTCGGACAAAAAAAGGCGAACTGATGGCCTTCGTGGAAGGAACCGATAGTAGCGGAGAAATTTCTGTCACGGTTTTTCCAACTCTTTATCGTAAATATCGTAATTTGTTTGCCGTTGATCGAGTGATCTTTGTTCAAGGGCGGAGCGAAATCAGCAAATATAATCAGGAACTGCAACTAATTGGAGAAAGCTTTGCTGATCCTAACCAGTTAGAAGCCCAGTATCCTTCACAAACGTGCTATTTGCGTATTACAGAAGAACGGGAAGACCCTGAGATAATGAAACAATTACAAGGGATTTTTCAGAAACACCCAGGATATATTCCAGTAATTATGTACCACGAAAAAACACAACGAAAAGTTGTTCTGTCCGATGCTTATTGGGTGGATGACAGCAAGAGTATAAAGGGGCAACTTGTTTCTCTACTTGGCGAAGATAATGTGGTTTTCAAATAACTTACGGTAAAAAATACTACTTGCTTTCATTTTTTTTCATTTTTTTATCCGTAAATCAAGACAAGCGAGAAAAATAATGTTAGAATGTTAGTCGTGGTTAACGCAAAAATGGTTGTAAACCTAAGTTATACTTAGGATAAAGTATTTTAATGAGGTGAATGTTTATTATGAAACGCATCGGAATTTTGACCAGTGGCGGAGACGCACCTGGAATGAATGCAGCTGTTCGTGCCGTTGTTCGTAAAGGTATTTACGAAGGACTGGAAGTATACGGGATCAATTATGGGTTTGCCGGTTTAGTTGCTGGAGATATTCGTCGTCTTGATGTGGCAGATGTAGGTGACAAGATCCAACGTGGTGGTACATTCTTGTATTCTGCACGTTATCCAGAATTTGCAACTGAAGAAGGTCAATTAAAAGGAATCGAACAATTGAAAAAATTCGGGATCGAAGGTCTAGTGGTTATCGGGGGAGACGGTTCTTATCATGGCGCAATGGCTTTGACAAAACGTGGATTCCCAGCAGTAGGTATTCCTGGAACAATCGATAATGATATTCCTGGTACTGACTTCACGATCGGTTTTGATACAGCAATCAATACAGTGCTAGAATCAATTGACCGTATTCGTGACACAGCGACTTCTCATGTTCGTACATTCGTTATCGAAGTAATGGGACGCAATGCAGGTGACATCGCTTTATGGTCAGGTGTAGCTGGCGGAGCAGATGAAATCATCATCCCAGAACATGATTTTGATATGGCTTCAGTTGCTAAAAAAATCCAAGAAGGCCGTGATCGTGGGAAGAAACATTGCTTGATCATCTTGGCTGAAGGTGTAATGGGCGGAAATGAATTCGCTGAAAAACTTTCAGAATTTGGCGACTATCATACACGTGTATCTATCTTGGGACACGTTGTCCGTGGTGGAGCACCAAGCGCACGCGACCGCGTCTTAGCAAGTAAATTCGGTGCTTACGCTGTCGAATTGCTTCAAGAAGGAAAAGGTGGATTATGTGTCGGTATCCATGACAACGAAATCGTTGCAGCTGACATCATTGATACACTAGAAAACAACAAGCATAAACCAGACTTATCATTATATGATCTAAATAATTCACTTTCATTTTAAGAGTGAAAGAAACCAAGCTATTTAAGCTGTGTACAGCTTTAAATAAACAAAATTGAATGGGAGAGTTTTTTAAATGAAAAAAACCAAAATCGTTAGTACATTAGGACCAGCAAGTAACTCAGTAGAAATTATTTCTCAATTGATTGAATCTGGGGCAAATGTCTTCCGCTTTAACTTTTCTCATGGTGACCATGAGGAACAATTATCACGTATGACTATGGTCCGTGAAGCAGTTAAAAAGACAGGAAAAGATGTCGGTATTCTTTTAGATACAAAAGGAGCTGAAATCCGTACAACTGTTCAAGGCACAACAGAAGCTGATTTTGGTCGTGCAGGATACATCAAATTTGAAGTAGGAGATCAAACACGCATCTCTATGGATCCTGAACATGTAGGTTCAAAAGAAAAAATCGCGGTTACTTACCCAGGATTATTTGACGATGTTCACGTAGGCGGACACGTTTTATTCGATGATGGCTTGATCGACATGGAAATCATTGAAAAAGACGAAGCAAACCGTGAATTAGTCGTAGAAGTTAAAAATGCAGGTATGCTAGGATCACGTAAAGGTGTAAATGCACCAGGCGTTTCTATCAGTTTGCCAGGTATTACTCCAAAAGATGCGGACGATATTCGTTTTGGTTTAGACAACGATATCGACTTTATCGCTGCAAGTTTTGTACGTAAAGCACAAGACGTTCTAGATATTCGCGAAATTTTAGAAGAAAAAGACATGACTCATGTTCAAATCTTCCCTAAAATCGAATCTCAAGAAGGTATCGACAACATTGACGAAATCATCAAAGTTTCTGACGGTGTTATGATTGCCCGTGGAGATATGGGTGTGGAAATCCCAGCTGAACTAGTACCAATGGTTCAAAAACGTATCATCAAAAAATGTAACGCTGCTGGTATCCCAGTTATCACTGCTACACAAATGTTAGAATCAATGCAAGAAAACCCACGTCCAACACGTGCGGAAGCTTCTGACGTTGCCAATGCTGTATTTGACGGAACAGATGCAACAATGTTATCTGGTGAATCTGCAAACGGAGACTACCCAGTTGAAGCTGTTTCAACAATGGCACGTATCGACCAAGAAGCTGAAAATGCATTATCAGAATTAGGTACATTCCAATTGAACGAATTCGATAAAACAGATGTAACTGAAACAATCGGTTTATCTGTAGCTCGTGCTGCAAAAAATCTAGGCGTCAAAACAATCGTTGCTGCAACTGAATCAGGCTACACTGCAAAAATGATTTCAAAATATCGCCCAGATGCAGATATCTTGGCTGTTACTTTTGACGAACGCACAAAACGCGGTTTGATGTTAAACTGGGGTGTTTACCCAACAGTTGCTGAAAAACCATCAACAACTGATGAAATGTTTGAACTAGCAGCTAAAAAAGCTGTTGAATTAGGTTTCGCATCAGAAGGCGATTTAATCTTGATCACTGCTGGTGTACCAGTTGGCGAACGCGGAACAACTAACGTGATGAAAATTCAAATGATTGGTTCTAAATTATTAGAAGCTCAAGGCGTTGGACAAAAATCTGTCGTTGCAAATGCAGTTATTGCTTCATCTGCTGAAGAAGCTGTAAAAAAAGCAAAAGACGGAATGGTTCTAGTTGTACCATCAACTGACAAAGAATACATGCCTGCAATCGAAAAAGCAGCTGCTGTTATCGTTGAAGAAGGCGGATTGACTTCTCACGCTGCAGTTGTAGGAATTGCACAAGATATTCCTGTAATCGTTGGCGCTAAAGGCGCAACAACAACAATTACTGATGGCGAATTGATTACTGTTGATTCACGTCGCGGCATCGTTTACCGTGGCGAAACAACAGCTATCTAATTTAGCTTAATACAAAATAAAAACAGCTCTTCATTTACGAAGAGCTGTTTTTTTGTGCTGTAACGAATTCATGGATGACTTGGACTACTTGTTCTTGAAGCGGTGTGACAAGCTGTTGTGTTCGTTTTGCCAATGAAATCAAGAAGCGAGGCTGAACTTCATCTGAAAGTGGCAGGCAAACTAAATGATCTTCAGGATGGACAGCAATCTCTGCCAAAAAACCGATACCAACATTTTCACGGATCATACTCTTTAAAATCGTCAAATCATTGCTTTGATAAACAACTTTTGGTTGAGTATGTGTTTGTTTAGAAAGTTTAGTGAATGCTGCTGGGTGGACATAATGTTCGTTCAATAACACAAACTGTTCATCTGATATATCTTTGAAAGAGACTGCCTTCTGCTGGGCCAGAGGGTGAGTAGGCGGAACGACGATCATGAAACGTTTATCCAAAAGTAATTCTGTTTCTAAATATTGATCTACGATTGGCTGTGTTGAGCCTAATACGGCTAAATCGATCCTCCCTTGACGAATCATTCCATATAAGTCCCGAGAGCCTCCATCGGTGATTTCAATCTGATTCATCAATTCATGCTTGATAAAGTAACCTGACAGTTTTGGAAAGTACTCATTGCCGATAATAGGCGGCATGCCAAAACGCAGCTTTTTCTTTTGTAACTGAGTGATTTCAGCCCTTGCAGTAGAAATCTCTTGGAGAATAGCTTGTGCATGGAGAAACAGCTGCTTTCCAGAAGGTGTGACGATTAATTCGTGATGCGAACGATCTCTTGTAATAAGTATGGCGTTAAACTCTTTTTCAAGACGTTGTAATGCATATGTAATAGTAGGTTGGCTCACACGGAAATAATTAGCCACTTTCGTAAAGTTTTTTTGTTTGACGATTTGGACATAGTATTCAATATCTTTCGTGTTCATAAAGATCATCTGCTCCTTTGATAGAATAATGATTATTGTAAATGATTCTAAAGATGATAGCAAACAGAGGCTTTCTGTTAAAGATATTTCTGTTTTTTTATGAACTGCAAGGTGTCAAGAAAATTTCATTGACAACATGGTTTTTGCCCTGTATAATTGCTTTTGTTGCTTAGGAGTGATGAAAAATGAAATGGTCTTTATTGGAATTGAGAAAATACCAGGAGACACCGTTAACTTTTCATGAGACGCTCGACTTGAAAGCCGCTCTCATGAAGCGAGACAATTTAATACTTGATGTTGCGCCAGTGGAAGTCGAAGGTTTGGTCTCAGTTGATAAGAAAGGCTATATCGTTCATTACACTGTGCAGACGACTTTGACAGTTCCTTCAACACGTTCGCTAGAACCTGTTGAACTGCCGATGGATTTTTCTGTAGACGAAGTATTCATGACAGAAGAACAATTCCAAAGCAGAGATGAGCAAATGTCTGCAGATGAGATTTTGCTGATTGAAGGTCCGTTATTGAATTTAGCAGAGTCAATTGAAGACAACATCTTATTGGCGATTCCGATGCGGGTATTGACAAAAGAAGAGGAAGCAGCGACAGAACTTCCAAAAGGCAATGATTGGGAAGTTGTTTCCGAAGAAGAATACCAACGCAGAAAAATGGAAGAAGCCGAGAATAAAATTGATCCTCGTCTTGCAAAACTATCTGAACTTTTTGATTCTGAATCAAAAAACGACGATAACAAGTAAGATTGGAATATATTGTATCTATTATAGGTGCAAGACTTTACAAGGAGGTGTAGCAAAATGGCAGTACCAGCTAGAAGAACATCAAAAGCTAAAAAAGCAAAACGTCGTACACACTACAAGTTGACAATCAAAGGATTAAACGAATGTCCAAACTGTGGTGAAATGAAAAAAAGCCATCACGTATGTGCAAATTGTGGTTACTATGATGGTAAGGACGTAATGTCAAAAGAAGCTTAATACATTTTAATTAGAAAATGTAAAACCTCAAGGCTAACCATGGAGCCTTGAGGTTTATTTTTTTATAAGCGGTAAATAAAAAATATGTTGTTCTTTAGTTTGCAATGTAGCCGTGTTAAGCTATAATGTAAGAGATTAGGGAGAAATCCCGTATGTAGGAGGAGTTCATATGTCAAAACAACAAATCGGCGTTGTCGGTATGGCCGTTATGGGTAAAAATCTAGCCTTGAATATAGAAAGCCGCGGCTATTCAGTGGCTTTATTCAACCGTACAGGGGCTAAAACAACCGCTGTAGTAGAAGAACACCCAGATAAAAATTTCAAAGCAACGTACACAATCGAAGAATTTGTAGAATCAATCGAAAAACCACGTCGGATTCTTCTGATGGTCAAAGCAGGACCGGCAACAGATGCAACAATCCAAGAGTTGCTTCCTCACCTTGATAAAGGCGATATTCTGATTGACGGAGGAAATACATTCTTTAAAGATACGATGCGTCGTAATGAAGAATTAGCCAACTCTGGTATTAACTTTATCGGTACAGGCGTTTCCGGCGGTGAAGAAGGAGCTTTAAAAGGACCTTCAATCATGCCTGGTGGACAAAAAGAAGCGTATGAGCTAGTTGCACCAATCTTAGAGCAAATTTCTGCAAAAGCAGAAGACGGAGCACCATGTGTTACCTATATTGGCCCAAATGGAGCCGGACACTATGTGAAAATGGTACACAACGGTATTGAGTATGGAGATATGCAACTGATTGCTGAATCTTATGACTTGATGAAGAATATTTTAGACCTTTCAGTAGAAGAAATGGCTGATATCTTTAAAGAATGGAATCAAGGTGAATTAGACAGCTACCTGATCGAAATCACAGCTGACATCCTGACTCGAAAAGACGATGAAGGCACAGGTAAACCAGTCGTAGATGTGATCCTTGATGCAGCTGGAAATAAAGGAACAGGTAAATGGACAAGCCAAAGTGCGCTTGACTTAGGCGTGCCACTTCCATTGATTACTGAATCTGTATTTGCCCGTTACATTTCTGCTTATAAAGAAGAACGCGTACAAGCAAGTAAAATTTTGTCTCGTACGAACGATTTTGAGTTCACAGGAGACAAAAAAGAATTGGTCGAAAAAATCCGAGAAGCGTTGTATTTCAGTAAAATCATGAGTTATGCCCAAGGATTTGCTCAATTACGTGTCGCTTCAAAAGAATTTGATTGGGATTTGCCATTTGGCGAAATCGCAAAAATCTGGCGTGCTGGATGTATCATCCGAGCTCGATTCTTGCAAAAAATCACGGATGCTTATGACAAAAATCCTGAGATCGAAAATTTATTGCTAGATGATTATTTCGTTGAAATCACGAAAAAATATCAGCAATCAGTCCGAGACGTCGTTGCCTTGGCTGTCCAAGCTGGCGTACCTGTACCAACTTTCTCATCAGCCATCGCTTACTTCGATTCATACAGAGCAGAACGTCTGCCTGCAAATATAATCCAAGCCCAGCGCGATTACTTTGGCGCACACACATATGAACGTGTCGACAAAGAAGGAATCTTCCATTACTCATGGTACCATGAAGAATAATAGTCTTTCGGCTGTTAGGAAATGAGAAAATAAAAAGAGGACGAAAGAGCTGAAGTCGATTGTTATGAGTAGACTTCAGCTCTTTTTTAAAACTGCTATTCATGATAAAATGACTATAGATTTTTAAGCAGATTATCGGTATAATGATAGAGTTTTTAAAAAGCCAGTAGATAGAAAGGATAAAATAATAAATGAGTAATATTCTAATCATTGAAGATGAAAAGAACTTAGCTCGATTTGTCGAGCTAGAGTTGAAGCATGAAGGGTATAACGCAGAAGTCCATTACAACGGTCGTACTGGTTTAGATGCGGCATTAAATAATGAGTGGGATGCCATATTGTTGGACCTGATGCTTCCAGAATTGAACGGTTTAGAAGTCTGCAGACGCGTACGCCAAGTCAAAAATACACCAATCATTATGATGACTGCAAGAGATTCTGTAATTGATCGTGTATCGGGACTTGACCATGGAGCAGATGACTATATCGTCAAACCATTTGCTATCGAAGAACTATTAGCGCGTCTTCGAGCATTGTTGCGTCGAATCGATATTGAAGGTGACAAAAATGTGGCAAAACAAACCACTATTACTTATCGTGATTTGACTATCGAAAAAGAAAACCGTGTCGTACGTCGCGGAAACGAAGTAATTGAACTAACAAAAAGAGAATACGAATTGCTACTTACTTTAATGGAAAACGTGAACGTGGTATTAGCACGTGATGTTTTACTAAATAAAGTGTGGGGATACGAAACGGAAGTTGAAACAAACGTAGTGGATGTATATATTCGTTATCTTCGCAATAAAATTGACGTTCCAGGGGAGGAAAGCTATATCCAAACTGTCCGCGGAACAGGTTATGTGATGCGCTCGTGATAAAGCCGAAAAAATCGGAAAAAAGAGAACTGAAAGGGCCCTCCTTGACAATCAAGTGGGCCTTTGCGAGTTCTTTCTTCATATTCGTCGTGTTTACAATTTTTGCGGTCATTACCTATAAATCATCTATCAATCTGATTGTTGCAAAAGAAAGAAACAATGTAGAACGTACGATTTCAGAAGTAGCCTCTCGTTTGGCTAACTCGGATGAAGAACTGACATTAGTGAATACGTATCGTAATCTGACAAAAGCGACAAATGACGGAGATGAGGTCATAGATCATACTTCACTGGTCGAAGGAAACTTAATGAAGATTGATTCCTTTATAGCTGAGCTAGGGCAGCCTTCGATGGGTCTTTATGTGTATGATTTAGATGAGAATTTGATTTTCAAAACTCACGAAAACAGTCGAAACTTGATCCAAACAACACGTAAAGTGCCAACGATTGTTACACTAGAAGGGAAAACTGGCTTTTTATCTATACAGCCTATATATTCTAAAGGAACAAGAGAAAAGATTGGTTATGCGCAAAGCTTCTATGAATTATCTTCTTTCTATGATATCCGAAATAAGCTATTATTGACTCTTATTGTTTTAGAAGTCGTTTCTTTGATTTTAAGTAGTATTTTAGGTAGTATTTTAGGTTTCTTTTTATCTTCTTACTTCTTGAAACCACTCAAGGTACTCAGAGATACAATGGATACTATACGTAAAGATCCGCAATCAGATATCCACATGCCTGAAATCGACACGAATGATGAATTGGCAGATTTAGCTGAAATATTCAATGAGATGCTTGACCGCATGCGTTTGTATATCGAACAACAAGAGCAGTTCGTGGAAGACGTCTCTCATGAGTTAAGAACTCCTGTAGCAATCATTGAAGGGCATCTTAGTCTGCTAAATCGTTGGGGGAAAGATGATCCTGAAATATTGGAAGAATCATTAAGCGCCAGCATGCAAGAAATCAGCCGCATGAAAAGCTTAGTTCAAGAGATGCTAGACTTATCTAGAGCAGAACAAGTAGATGTCCATTATGCAAATGAAACAACTAAAGGAAAAGAAGTCACCTATCAAGTTTATAATAATTTCAAGATATTATACCCAGACTATGTGATTACTTTAGATGATGATTTGACAAAAGAAGTGACCCTGCAAATTTATCGTAATCACTTTGAGCAATTAATCATTATCATATTGGATAACGCAGTAAAGTATTCAACTACACGAAAAGAAGTCCATATCTCTATTTCTTCTACTCTGAATGAATTTGAGATTGCTATACAGGACTTTGGTGAAGGAATACCCAAAGAAGACCTTAATAAGATCTTCAATCGTTTTTATCGTGTGGATAAAGCGAGGGCTAGAACGAAGGGCGGAAATGGTCTGGGATTGTCTATCGCAAAACAATTGGTTGAAAACTACAAAGGTCGTATCTTAGCAGAAAGCGTAGTTGGGCAAGGGACTATCTTTAGAATTTTTATTCCTATCGCAAAAACAGAAGACAAGTAAAGCATGTGCTTTGCTTGTTTTTTTATATTATCCATTAAGAAAGAGGAAGCCAAATACAAGCAGATAAGAAATTTAGGATGGTCATTATAAAGAAATTTAGCGAACAATAAAATAGAATAACATTCGTTGATAAATTGTAAATAGCTTTTATGTGAACAAAAAACAATAAAAACACTTTAATATTCGTCTTTAAAAATAATAAAGAAAAATAGGGAATTTTCTATTGCAATTTTATAAAGAGATTGCTATATTATTATTTGTTCTAAATGATTCCTTTAAGGTGTCGCTAAAAATTATAAAAAATAGTGTTGACGCACTTTTGATATCGTGTTATAATAACGAAGTCGCTTAGATGAGAAAGCTTATAAAGCTTGATTTTATCAAAAAAACTTCAAAAAAGTTATTGACAAATAACGATCGAAATGATACGATAATCAAGTCGCTGCTAATGAGCGATAAAGACATTTAGAAAAAATAAACAAAGAAGTTGTTGACGTTCTCTTCTGAATCTGATAAGATTAAAGAGTTGTTGAAACAAAAAGATTAGACCTTTGAAAACTGAACAAAGTAAGACAA
>NZ_KV833963.1:57932-118757 GCF_001837725.1 Enterococcus sp. HMSC072F02 | reverse complement strand
ATAGTATTTTACACAGGATTGTGGACTTGACTAAAAATCATCTATTGTAGTTTCCGATTAAAAAATAGTTTCAATCAAGCTAGTGAATTTATTTTAAATTTAACTAAAAAAATCGAAAACCCTATGATACAGGCTTTCGATGAACATTTAGTAACGTCCCCGACTGGAATCGAACCAGCGACGTTTTGCTTAGGAGGCAAACCCTCTATCCTACTGAGGTACGGGGACATATGTACGGTAACGAAGACTTACCGCATAATTTTAGTTTAAATGGCGATTGTTCCAACACTCGCTTAGGAGGCGATTGCTCTATCCTACTGAGCTACAGGAACAATTTCAATAAATCAATTGTAGCTTGTTTGTTTTTTACTTGCAAGCTTATCTGCTAAAAAAATCAGCTTGTAAGTTAGGCAAATCGTTTCCACTAGCTCTTAACAGATGATAAACTAGGAGTAGAATGAAATAATACAGGGAGGTTCTTTCCAATGAATGATAAGCCAAAAGAAAAAGTATATGCCGAACGCTTAGATTCATCTAAAAAAAATCGGGAAAAGATTACGAAAGAAGCAATCCAAGACCACAAAAAAGAAAACCCTAAAACAAAAGAAAACAAAAAATTCAAATTTACGAAAAAAGAGGATTTACTTTAACATTTTCCTTCAAATGCCAAACGAAAAAACAAAAGGGTGGTGACAAAAATATTGTCATCACCCTTTTTTTATCAAAAATAGTCATTAAGGATTGGCTGTTGCTGTGGCAAGATCGAGCTTAACGTTTCTTCATATTCTTTTGCCACCTGTATCCTCTCTTGGAATACCAGCTCTTCAACTTTACGATATCCTAATAATAGCTGTGTGATATGTTGGATACTTCCGCGAACGATCGGTAATGCTGTTTGTTCTACTTTTGAGAGATGGTTTTTTCCATTTTTGATCGTTACTTCCACGATTCCTTCATTCCATTTTGCATACTGATCTTCTTCTATCTGAAGGGCAAAGGCAGCTTGTTTCTTTCTAAATGGATATTTTTCCAAAAACAAAGAAATATCTACGATCCTCGCCATCATATAAGGTGTGATCGTTACAGAAGCAAATGGATTTGCTAATAGATAATTTTGATCATTGCCACCGTAGCCACATGAATATTCAAATGTTTCAAAAGCACCGTTATGGGAACTTACAAAGCGGACAAGGCTGCAAAAGGCATCATGATTCAAAAATCCCCATTCCACAATAATAAAGGAAGACGCTGCAAGCTGGTAAACGACATAGCCCGTTGCTTCCCCAGTCTCATCAAAATACAAAGCAAACTGGTAATTACCTTTTTGCTTGAATTTATACGTATACCACCAGTCTTCGCGCTTCAGACCAGCTCGTTGGTTTTCAGGCATCTGTTCATAAATTCGTTTGATTGCAGCTTTTGCATCTTCGAAATTCATACGCTTCATCTTGCCAGATTTTTTTTTGGTAAACGGCACGTCACGACTGTTTAGTTGATAACTGATTTTATCAAACGATTGTTCATAGCCATAGCGCCGATAGAAGGGATAGGAGAATGGCGCCAGATAAGATAAGCTTACTTTACGATCACGGCAATCTTCAAGGATCTTTTCCATGATCTGATTGATTCCGCCTTGTCCCCTTGCTTCAGGATAAGAAGCAACATAGCCAATACCGGCCATTAAATACTCTTGTCCGTAAAAATTCACTGGAAAAGGAGTCGCCATGACTTGACTTGTTAGCCGATCCTCCTCATCAAAAAAACCGTAATTCCAGGAATTCTCCGCAAGTGTACGAAAACGTTCTCTCCTTTCAGGTGTATCTGCCCCATTAAATGCATATGTGGCTAAAGCAAACATTTCCTCAATCGAAGATCCCCCTAGCTCTCTTACTTGTTTTGTCATTTTGCTGCCCCTTCCTACAAAAAAGCTAGTGAGGAATCTCAGGAAAGACCTCGCTTCCTCTGAAAAATCTCTTCTAGCTTACTTCATTTTTCAATAACTAAATAGTACCATTTTTTTACTGGTTTAATACGTTGCTTCGATCATCTCTAGCATTTTTTTGAAACGTCTCCGCTTAAAGTACATCAAGATCGTTCCTAAAAGCATATCATTCAACTTTTGAAGCATGCCATAAGACTCCATTTTTTCTGTGTAATGAACCTCACAGGTCGAATCGTCTACTGGTTTGATTTGATAATGAACAACGAATTCATTCTTCGTTGTCGATGTACGAAACTTATAAGACTGGTTTTCAATGACTTCTTCGATTTTTATACGAGCCCGGTTATTTTGCGAGAATTGTTTGACGTACTCCAAATTTTTCAGCTGTTTTCTGGTCACTGATTTGCCGGTCGCTTTACGTACATCGAAAAGAACAGAATCCATAACTTTATCGTAAAAAAACGACGCTGGAATATTTAATTTTTTTGTGATTTCCATTAGTTATTTTTCTCCTTTGCTTCTTCTCTTTTTTTCCCCTTCATGAAGAAGTAGATTCCTAATCCTGTTAGGAAAAGACCCGTGACCATACTATACAAATCATACCTTTGCGAATGTGGATTCAAACTATACAACACGATCAAAGAACCAATACTACATAAAAATAAACCGTTTTTTATCATATCAACCATCCTATCTTTTTGAACCATTTTCTTAAACAGCTGTTGACTGAAAATAAAGGACTGTTCCCCAAGGCTGTGCTTTGATTAGTTCCTTTGCTTTTTTAGCCGCAGCTTCCGGATCTTCTGCACTTGTTTCAAAGAACATTTTGATTCCTTGTTTTTCTTTAAACGTAAATGTCATTCCTTCTTCATTGTATCCTTCTAATAATTCTTTGATTGCATCTTGTTGCATTGCACTGGCAATTGAAATCATTTCAGTTCCTCCTCGAAAATTCATTATGAGGAACGAAACTTAAAGCGTCCCGCTCCTCAGATTCATCTTATTGTTGTTCGCCTGCGGCAGGGTCCATTTTGTTTGCAGAAATGACAAACGGTGCCCAAATCAAGAAAGTCACGACCATACATACCAACGTTACGATTGGTGCTCGCCAATCCGCTCCTGTTGCTAAGAATGACAATAAGAACGGCGGTACTACCCATGTAACTTGTTGCGAAACTGGTGCTACAAGTCCAAAGTAAGTTGCTAACCAACCGATAGCTGTCGCAACTACTGGAGCAATCAAGAATGGGATGAACATGATGGCATTCAATACGATCGGCAGACCAAACATCACTGGCTCGTTGATATTGAAAATACCAGGTCCAATGGATAATTTAGCTACTGTTAAATAATCCGCTCGTTTAGAGAAAATCAAGATAGCTATCAGTAAGACGATCGTTCCACCTGATCCGCCAAACCATGCAAAAGCATCGAACGATCCACGGACCCACATATAAGCTTTTCCATCTTCGATTGCGTCTAACACGGCTGGTGTACCAGTTTTTCCGTTATAACCTTTTTGGAAAATATCAATATTGATTAGTTGTGCTTGTCCCCAGATTCCCTCTAGCACTGGTGCCAATACATTTGGTCCATGAATACCAAAGAACCAGAATACTTGAACAAACACTGTGACGATCAATACTGCTCCCAACCCTTGGGATAATCCTAGGAATGGTTCTGCAATATATTTTTGTACCAAATCAATGATTAGTTGCCCATCAGCTACACGACCTACGATATAATTGATAATAGCAATGACGTATAAAGCGATCGTCGCTGGTAAAATGGCTGCAAATGCTTTAGATACTGCTGGTGGTACTGAATCAGGCATTTTGATCGTAATGTTAGCAAGCATCAATTTACAAAAAATAATGACTGAAATTGCCCCCATGATCATAACTGTAAAATAAGCGTTTCCATTCAAATGATCTAGTTTCAGCCAACCCCATAATCCAACTGACAGTGTGCCATCTGCAATCGTTGCACCAATCTCAGAACTATTGATTGCATCTGCGACATTTGAAGGGACATTCACATCTAATGCTGCTGATAATGCTGGACCAAAGGAAATACCTTGAATCAAGGTAGCTAGACCAACGATCCCCCCAGCTAGATCATTTACTCCGTAAGCTCGGGCAAGATTATACCCCCAAGAAAAGGCAAAAATCAATCCGGCGATTGCTAGTGTACCGTTCCAGACAAAACCATTGATTCCGATGATGACATTCAATACGGCAAAGATTCCTTTGTCTGCTGCTAAACTGTCAGCGTAGGTACTGTTAAACTGTTGCGGTAAATCTCGAATAATTGCATTGATCATTACAGCGACTGATCCCGCCATTGTTGCGGGCAGTGTGCCGATAAAAGCATCACGCAAAGCAACTAAATGTTTTTGCGCTCCGATTTTTGCGGCAACCGGCAGGATGTATTTCTCCATCCAACTTGTTAGTCCGTTCATTTTTTACTTCCTCCTATAAGTTTTTTATATAAAGAGAGTTCTCTTTATAACAAAATAAAAAATCCGTTCAAAAATTTTTCTTCTTCCGTTCAAAAAAGAAGTTGTATTTATTCGCTGTATACGCGACGATAAAGTTCGATGATTTCTTTTGCTAAATCAGTAAACGCAATAGACGTCATTAAATGATCTTGACTATGAACAGTCAATAACGTCACTTGCATATGATTTCCTTGTGCTTCTTGTGTCAACATGTCTGTTTGTGCATGATGTGCTTGTATAAGTGATTCTTCTGCATCAGCGATTTTTCTATCCGCTAACTCGAAATCACCGATTTTAGCAGCCGCAATCGCTTCCATTGCGTCGCTCTTTGCATTACCGCCAAACATGATGAGTCCCATGATGGCTTCTAGATTTTGTTGATCTTCCACGTTGTTATCCCCCAACTGCATACTTGATTTATTTCATTAGATTTTCTGCTTGTGCAAGTACTTTTTCTCCATTCATCATGCCATAGTCTTGCATATTGATGACATCTAACGGAATACCTTTAGGCGCAAGTTTTTGTTCGAATTGAGCTTTCATGAAACGTACTTGAGGACCTAATAATAAAACATCGACATTCTTAGATTCTAAATTATTATCTGCATCTGAGGCAGAAACAGCAAAAATATCAGCTTCCATTCCTTTTTCTTCCGCTGCTTTTTGCATTTTTGTGACCAATAAACTCGTACTCATCCCTGCTGAACAAACTAACATAATTGTTTTTTTTGCCATTTTTAACACTCCTTTTATTTTTTTTACACTTTTATATAATGCAAGAAGCATGCCAAGAAAAAAAGAGCTAAAATAGCGTTTTCATGCTTTTTAGCTCTTTTATATAGTGCGCACACTGATATCCAGTGTGTAAACAGTATGATTAGTGTGTTTATTTTTTTATTTTGTTTTCAAGAAACATTTGTGTAAGAAACGCGATATCATCTTCTGAAATTTTTACCTGATATTTCCGTTCCAGTGCCATCAAGTTTGCTCGAATGATATCCATTTCCAAACGGTAAATTTTTGAGAAAATAGATAGTTTCTCAAATTGCCGATGCGTTTCTTTTTTGATCAATCCGTCTAGCATGAAGGCTAAATGGATGACAATTCCAGTATCTACTCCTGGTTCTACGATAATCGACAAATCTGTCTGGATCTGCTGAACTGTTTTTTGCAATGAGCGGATCAATTCATCAATAGAAAAGACATCACTTAATGATCCTGAAAGCGAATCAACAATTTTAGCTGTTGGAATCTCATCATCAGCTATACGCTTTAAAACATTCAATTTTTCATCATCAAAAACGTCATAGGCGGAAAAAAATGGGATATTTTGATAATCAACGTCAACCGTTCCTGCAATTGCTTTGATCTCGTATTCTTCCAATAAGGCATCAATGTGTTTTTTGAATGATTCGCGTTCTAAAAACTGCATCTGGATCAGTTCTACTTTGTCTTGATTAATCACCGGCATAATCCGTTGATACAATTTGGCAGCTACTCCCTCACCAGTAAAGCATGTCACGATGACGGCTTTTTTACGCTGTAAAGTTTCAGATTTTTCCGCTTTGAACTGATCACGTACGATTGATTCAAAGGAGAGCTGAATATTTTGATAGATGTCTTCTAAGCTTCTTCCAACACTTGCCATCCGTATCGCTTCTATCACAATCATCGTACTTGTCATTGTGATAGCTTTCGTCCGAATGCCAGTCTCTTCATAAATCAAATCACTGAAGGTGTTTAATGATCCCATATCTGTTAACAAAAGCAAGCCATTCGTCAAATGCCCCTGATAATTTTTGACATATTGTAGGACCTCTTCATACATTGTTTGAACTTCCATAACCAGTGGCATATTAAAAGCTTTCCCTACTTTTGTTCCTAATAGTTCTTGCGCCATCTCCAACATACTTGAAGCGGTCTGTCTGCCGTGCATCAGTACAAGAACATCTACTTTGTTTTCTTTAACGGGCTCACTTTCTCCTAAATTGATAGAAAGAAACATACTGATAAAGCCAATTTCATCAAAAGGAATCTCGACTTGTTCTTCTTCTTCGATGATTGTCGAAAGATCGATTGCTACCTGGAATTCCCTCTTAAAATTTTTTCGTACATTATTCAAATCTGGATGGACAATCATATGTCCTTCTCTCACACGATCCAATGTACTTTGCAAATGCAAAGCAAAAGCAAAACGAGCTTTTTCATTATAAATACGGTCTAACCGTTTTTCAGCCACATCATACAATTGATTGGTTAACCGCCAGATTTCATCTGGCAAAAGATCTTTTGGGATTGAACTTTTAGTCAATTCTTTGACATATGTCTGAAAATAAGCATCCACATCTTTTGAAATGAGCATCTCCAAATCGATGTTCTCCACACCGGTTTCAGAAAGAGAAGTAACTTTTTCCTCAATATCGTTGTAGACTTGCATGTTTCTTTCTGGATCTTGTGACCAGACGACATCAGCAAACCCTGGTTCAAATGTCAAATACTGGCTCTTACTGTCCATGAATCGGTCGAGGCGTTCTGGTATTTCCTTGATTTTCAGTAGTCCTTTTTGTACTTGAAGGGAAAGTTCTTCTTTTCGAATAATCAGCTTTTTCTCATGATGCGTTCGGTAATGTAAAAAAGATTTTGCACAGACTAATTTCAGGTCTCGTTTCACTTGACCGATATTCCCTTCCGCATCATAAAGCATGAAGGCAAGAATCGCTTCTTTTTCGATATCGATACGTTGATTCAAACGGTTCGCTTCTTGTTTGATAAAAAGAGAGATGATCTCATAACGCTCATCCAATGAACGCGAAGCAAGGTTTGGCAAGGTGATAGCCATAGGGATCCGTCGGTTGAAGGTAGTCAAGAAGCTTTCTGAAGATTCAGTCGTTGCCCCAATGATCTGAACTGATGCTTCATGTACTTGTGCACTTTCTCCAAGTGGACGATAGATACCTTTATCGATGAAAGTAAACAGCATTTCCTGCCCTTCCGGTGGTAAACGGTGGATCTCATCTAAAAACAATATACCGCCGTCTGCTTTGGCGATTAGACCAGGACTGTCTTGCGCTGCTCCTGTGTAAGCCCCTTTTTTGATCCCAAAGATGTGTCCAAAGAGCAGTTGGGGATTTTGAGCATAATCCGCACAATTGAAAGAAACAAATGGCGCATCGGCTGAAAGCATTTCAGATTCGATTGCAAAATGATACATACATTCCGCAAACATCGACTTCCCTGTACCAGTTTCTCCAAAAATAATGGTATGTAGCCCCCGCGGCGGATAAAGAATCGCTGCTTTTGCCTGCTGTATGCTGACTTTTAAAGAATCATTTTCTCCAACGAGCGTTTCAAAAGTCACTTGCGTAGAAGAGTCGACATGTACTTCATCAGATTTTGATTTTTCCGTTGGCAAGGAGTAAACGACTGGTCGGCCAGCGGTTTTTACAATATGATGAGCCTTATACAGTTCGCTTAAATATCGGCTTGCATTGCTTCGATCAATATTCAAGCGCTCAGCTACATCACTTGCTGTCAATCCTTGTTGGTTTTCTGTCAATAGATGCAAGATCTCTTCTTGACGTTCTTTCACATAATCCCTCCTCTGGCAACCAATTTTGTTCCCGTTTTCATAATCATAGCATAAAAAGGCGCTTATTTGCGCCTTGCTCCTTTATTTCTCTCTTTTTTTGATTTATTTTTAACTTTTTTTCTTGATTTGTTTTTGTTATGCTCTGGATTTTGTTCTTTCCCAGGAAAAGATTTCTTATACTTGTTATTCGCTGCGGTAGCTACATCTTCTTTGATTGGTTGATCCGTTTGTAACTTTCCTCCGTGCAGAAAAATCTCTTCAAGTGTTATGTTTGTCGGACGTAAAAGTCGTTTCAAATCTCTTAAATTGTTATCTTGTACGAGTGTGATCACTGTTCCTTCATTGCCCATTCGTCCAGTTCTTCCAGAACGATGCAAGTAAGCTTCTTCACTTAACGGCACTTCTGCATTCACGACATAAGGAAGTCCTGTAATATCTAAACCTCTAGCCGCCACATCTGTGGTCAAAAGTGCGCTGATCTTTTTCTTTTTGAATTGTTCCAACGCCGCTTTTCGGAGCAGCTTGTTTTGATCAGAGGCCAGGCTTCCTACAGGTACCCCTCTATACAGCAATTTTTCTTCCATCACACCTAATTCAGTCAGTTGATTAAAGAAAATCAGACCTTGAAAATCTTCTATGTGAGTGAGACGTCTTAGATATTCATCTTTCTTTCGTATTGGCACTCGTAAAAAGTAATGTCTCAAGCCTTTTCGAGAATCATCTTCTGCTGTCACGTCGATCGTCTCAAACGTTTTCCCAGTGATTTTTTCAATGCTTTCAAGGGAACGATCTGCTGTTGCTGAAAAAAAGGCTAGCTGATATTCTGTCGGAGCTTGATGAAGAATCTGATCAATGATTTGGCTGTTCCCCGCATCAAATAGCTGGTCTGCTTCATCAAATACCATTGTTTTCACTTGATGTGCTTTTATTTTTTTAGCTTTCATCAATTCCAATATTCTTCCTGGTGTACCAATCAAGATTTCTGGTTTTTTCTTCAAACCTTCAATTTGTCGTTTAACGTTTGCTCCGCCCACCAAAGATTGGACTTTCAATTCTTTGTCTTTTCCCCATTCACGTGCAACATCTGCTACTTGAATAGCTAGTTCTTGAGAAGATGCAAAGATAACCAACGCACTTGCTTCACCTGGTTCTACGTTTAGTAGTAACGGCCAAAGATAAGCCAGTGTTTTACCTGAACCTGTTGGAGAGATGGCTACTATGCTTTGTTTATTGCTTAATGGCTGAAAAACTGCCTGTTGAATAAGAGAAGGTGTAATAAATCCTTTATTCTCATAATTTTTCTGCCAATTTTCGGGAAATACTTGTACAAATTCGTTCATTAAAAATCTTCCTCATTATCTGCATCGAATTTGATGCCACCATTTTTTCTTAAATCATAAATCACTTGGTTCACATTTCTAGCTAGCTCGATCCACTCTTCATACAATAATCCCCAAGCTGGATCTTTCGGATGAGTCATGACATTGGCAAAATCCTCTGCTTCATCTGCCATTGGATTTTCTGCAGCTGTTACTGCTAAGTCAATGATTTCTTCGTGTACCCGATCATGAAACTCTGCTTGTTCGATTGCATTGACGCCATTCATCACTAGCGTTCCTGAGTCAAAATAGATCTCTGATGGCAGATAAGAATCACCGATTTTACCTGGTTGGATCGATACATCGAAAGTATCATAACGCAAGATTCCCCATCCAAGACCATCCACACCAGTAGAAATCTTTCTTGGGAAATAATGGACTTCTTTTGGCATTCCAAACCAAGCGACAGTTGCATACACAAGGTAAACACCTAAATCCATCAATGCACCACCTGAGAAATGAGTCGAGAAGATATTTGGTTCTTCTCCATCTAATACTTGGTCATAACGCGAAGAATATTTCATATAGCTGAAATTTGCACCGATTATCTCGTCTTTTAATGGTAAGTAATCGGCAATCTTTTTAAAACCTGATTCATGGATATTTCTTGCTGCTTCAAAAAAATACACATTGTGTTCATTTGCCAAATGGATGATTTCATCCATTTCTTTTGGCGTCGAAAAAGCTGGCTTTTCCACTATTACATTTTTACCTGCCAAAATTGCTTGCTTAGTCTGACTAAAATGAAGACTATTTGGAGAAGCTATATAAACAGTGTCCATATGAGCAATATTGAAAAAAGTCTTCAAATCTGTTGCAAATTCGATATCCCCTTCATAATGAGAACCAAATTCCTGTGCTTTTTCCAAATGTCTAGAATATACCGCTGTCAATTCATATTTTTTTGTGCTCAAAGCTGCTTGGACAAATTGATGAGTGATCCAATTTGTTCCAATAATACCTAAGTTGATCATTTTTTTACCTTCTTTCTATTGTATAGGATCTTCAAACGGGATAGCTACATCAAACGGGATAGCCTGCTTGACAGTTACCTCATCTGCCGTTACTTGACAATTATAGGCGAGGATTTGCACTCCACTTTGCTGCGCATGTCGAACCATATCAGCTAGTGCTGGTTGCATTTCTTCATGGATCGTTGCGAAATGAAGATGTTCGAATTGAGCAATAAACAAGACATAAGCGGCATAACCATCTTGTGCGGCATATGCTAATTCTCCAACATGTTTCAATCCTCTGAGTGTAGGCGCATCAGGAAAAGCACCAATTGCTTTATTTTCAAGTGTCATACCTTTGACTTCAACAAATGCTTTTCGTCCGGCCGCCGTCTCCAAATAAATATCAAATTTGGAGTGAAGATAAGTTACTTCCCGCTTGTATGCTGTAAATGGACCAGTTAATCCTGGTAAAAGGATCGTGCCGTCTAAAATACCGTCAGTTGCTAACTGATTAGGCAATTGACTATCGATATTGAACCAATCACCCTTCTTTTTTACAGCAATCAGATCATAGTCGGTTTTCCTTTTAGGTCCAGGAGCAAATACAATAGCCACTTCAGCGCCCGGTATCAGGACCTCTTTTCCTCTGCCTGTATTTTTGACATGCGCGATAATCATTTCTCCGTCTTTTTTCATGCAATGTGCAATAAACCGATTCGGGCGGTCAATAAAAAAAGCTGTTTCAACTTGCTGATACTTCAAATTATGTCACCTGTCTTCCTACTATGTATCCTATCATAATTTGTGGAAAAACAGTAAAAAAACCAGTCGAAAGTCTTAGAGAAATTTTAGTTTTTATTCGGTACAATGAAATAAAGAAGGAAGAATGTTTCTATACGATGATTTTCTCATAAAGGAGTGATTTGGTGATAAAAAAAATGATCTATTTTCTTGGTTCACTCGTTGCCGTTCTCTCAAGTTGGATTTACTTGAAAAAGAAAAAACAAGCGGAAAAATCTGAAAGACTCTCGAGGTATCAAGGTACATGGTTCTTCAGTGATAGCCAGCAAAAACAACAATTACAGATTACATCTGATTACACGTTTTTGATCAACGGTCAGTCACTTGGCACATCTGTAGTAGAAATAGATGAACAGCGTTTAGTCGTACGTGATCAATACGGTTTTTATCTTGTCTTTTCTTATCCCGAACAAACTCTTTATGATGAATCTGCAGATGTCTCGTATAAGTTGACATCTGAAAAATAGACACCTCCCAATATATATCTATAAACGAAAGTATGAGTCTTCTTTCTCGTCTTTCGTTTTTTGTTGTAAAAACGTCCAAAAATCCTTTGTTTTTTATTTAGAAAAATAGTCAATTAACGTTTTTTTTGTTACACTTACTAATGATGGTTTTTACCATGAAAGGATGATCGAATATGACACCAAATCGAGAAGATTATTTGAAAATCATTTTAGAACTAGGCGGAGATACAACGAAAGTCAACAATAAACAAATCGTATCTAGCCTAGATGTCTCGGCTGCATCTGTCAGTGAAATGATTTCTAAACTTGTGAAAGAAGAGCTTGTAGAACATTCCCCTTATCAAGGTGTACAATTGACTGCAAGCGGACTGCAAAAAGCTAGCAGTTTGATTCGCAAACATCGTTTATGGGAAGTTTTTTTAGTTGAACATTTAGACTATAGCTGGAATGAAGTCCACGATGATGCTGAAGTATTGGAACATGTGACTTCAGAACATCTTGCAGATCATTTAGAAAACTATTTGAATCATCCTGAACATTGTCCTCATGGAGGATCGATTCCTAAAAAAGAGGAAGTCGTCCATGAAGAACGCCGGCAAACACTAGAATCTTATCCTGTCGGTACAAAAGTGCGTATCGCACGAGTGCTTGATGAAAAAGAATTGTTGGATTACTTAGTCACAATTGACCTGAATATCAACGAAGAGTATGAGATCGTTGACATCGCAGCTTATGAAGGACCAATCACTATCCAAAATGATAGAAAGAAAATACCCGTCAGCTTCAAGGCGGCCAGCACGATTTTTGTCGATAAAATATAAAGGAGTGTATCTACATGTCTAATGAAAAAAATGTATTGTTTACGATATTCGGCGGCACAGGTGACCTAGCCCAACGTAAATTGTACCCGTCTTTGTTCCGCCTTTACAGAAAAGGAAATTTAGGCGAGCATTTTGCCGTGATTGGGACCGCTCGCCGTCCTTGGAGCGATGAACACTATCGTGAAGTTGTCAAAGAAACGATTCGTGCATTGAATCCTTCTGATGAAGAAGCAACTACTTTTGCTAGTCATTTTTACTACCAATCCCATGATGTAAATGATTCAACACATTATCAAACATTAAAAGAATTGTCTGACCGATTAGATGGACACTATCAGTTAAACGGCAATCGCGTCTATTATTTGGCCATGGCACCTCAATTTTTCGGAACGATCGTTTCTCATTTAAAATCACAAAACATTATGACAAAAAATGGCTTCAATCGTTTGATTATAGAAAAACCGTTTGGATCGGATTACCAGTCTGCTTTCGAATTGAATCAGCAAATCAGAGAAGTATTCCCAGAGCAAGATATTTTCAGGATTGATCATTATTTAGGGAAAGAAATGATCCAAAACATTTCAGCTATCCGTTTTGCCAATAATATTTTTGAGGCTCAATGGAATAATCGTTATATCGATAATATCCAAATCACTTTTGGTGAAAACCTTGGCGTAGAAGATCGCGGGGGCTACTACGATCACAGTGGCGCACTGAAAGACATGGTGCAAAATCATATTCTGCAAGTTGTAGCATTACTTGCAATGGAACCACCAGTAGCATTTTCCGAAAAAGAAATCCGTACAGAAAAGATTAAAGCATTGAAAGCAATCCGCATCTATAACGAAGAAGAAGTGTTAGAAAACTTCGTTCGTGGACAATATGCTCAAGGTGAATTAGATGGCGTACAATTCAAAGGTTATCGAGAAGAAGACAAAGTGGATGCTCAATCAGAGACCGAAACCTTCGTCGCAGGAAAATTCACTATCGACAACTTCCGTTGGTCTGGTGTTCCCTTCTATGTGCGTACAGGCAAACGTTTGACTGAAAAAGGTACTCGGATCAATATCGTATTCAAACAGGTTCCTGTTAATGTATTCAAAACATCTGTCGATGAACCATGTGACGATACGACACTCCCACCGAATGTTCTAACGATCTATATCCAGCCAACTGAAGGATTTTCTTTATCCCTGAATGGAAAAGAAGTAGGTCAAGGGTTTGAAACGGAACCAATCAAATTAGAATTTCGAAATAGTGCAGAGATGGTTGAAAATAGCCCAGAAGCTTACGAAAAATTACTGCTAGATGCGTTGAATGGTGATGGAACGAATTTCTCTCATTGGGAAGAAGTCGCTCAATCTTGGCATATCGTGGATGTCATTCGTAAAGCTTGGGACCAAACACAACCGGACTTTCCAAACTACAAAGCCGGATCAATGGGGCCTAAAGCAGCTTTCGAACTACTTGAAAAAGACGGATTCGAATGGATCTGGCAACCAGATAACTGGTATCGCGAACGTGGGAAATTAATCGATTGATAACAAAAGGGGTTGTGACAAAAAACATGTCACAACCCCTTTTCCATTTTACTTTTCTTCGAATCCTTCAGCTACAGCTTCAGGATAGAATGCTTCAACGATTTTTGCACAACGTCCGCATAGATGAGGAAGTTTTTCATCTACTCCTACATCTTTACGAACTTGACGACAGCGATCGCACGTTTCTCCGTCTGCTTTTTCTACTGTAATAGCAACATCATCAAATACCACAGCATTATCTGGCACTTGCACATCTGCTTCCATTACTTCAAAGTAGTCTGGGGAAACGATCAGCAATTGTGCAATATCTGCATCCAAAGCTTTTAACATTTCACGAACTTGTTGTTTTGGATAAACAGTTAGTTTTGCTTCCAATGATTTACCAATCAATTTGCTATTTCTTGCTTCTTCCAATGCTTTTAAGACCTTGTCACGGAAATCCATGAAAGCAGCCCAAGTGTCCATCAATTCCTCTTGGTTCGCAAACTCTTCATAGCCAGGAAACTCACTTAACTGAACGTATGCTTCTTCTTCTTTTAGGAATGACCAGATTTCTTCCGCCGTATGTGGAATGATAGGCGTCAATAGTTTCGTCAAAGCTACAGCTGTTTGATAGAAAACAGTTTGCATGCAACGACGTTGATAATCATCTTCTGCTTCGATATAAACCACATCTTTAGCAAAATCCAGGTAGAAGGACGATAGATCAACAGTCAAGAAGTTCATAACTGTACGGTAAATATGCATGAAATTATATTTGTCATATCCTTCTTCTCTGATTTCTTTGATTACTTGGTTCAATCGTACGATCATGTATTTGTCTACAGAGCGTAAATCATTGTACGAAACAGTATCTTTTTTAGGATCGAAATCTTCTGTATTCGCTAATAAGAAACGCATCGTATTTCTGATCTTACGATATACCTCTGCCACTTGACTTAAGATATCCATCGATACACGAACATCTGCTTCATAATCGACACTAGATACCCACAAGCGAAGGATATCTGCACCAAATTGTTTGATCACTTTTTCTGGTGCAATGATATTTCCTAAAGATTTACTCATCTTACGGCCTTCGCCATCTAAAGCAAATCCTTGAGAAATAACTGATTTATATGGTGCTACGCCATTGATAGCCACACTTGTCGTGATACTTGAGTTGAACCAGCCACGATATTGGTCTGATCCTTCTAAGTACATATCTGCTGGGAATGATAATTCTGGTCGTTGACGTAAAACAGCTTCATGAGAAGAACCAGAATCAAACCAGACATCCATGATATCTTTTTCTTTTGTAAATTCGCCATTAGGAGAACCTGGGTGAGTAAATCCTTCAGGAAGAAGTTCTTTTGCTTCTTTTTCAAACCAGATGATTGATCCATGTTCAGCGAATAATTTTGCTACATGTTCGATTGTTTCTGGCGTGATGATTGCTTCACCATTTTCAGCATAGAAAATCGGAAGCGGCACTCCCCATGCACGTTGACGAGAAATGACCCAGTCGCCGCGATCACGGATCATATTATATAAACGTGTTTTTCCCCATGGAATAACCCAATCTACTTTTTCTACTTCATCCAAAATATTCTGACGGAATTTATCGATAGATGCAAACCATTGTGGAGTTGCACGATAAATCACAGGTTTTTTCGTCCGCCAATCGTGAGGATAACTATGGGTAAAGAAATCTAGTTTCAGCAAAGCTCCTTTTTCCTTTAATAAATCAGTAATCATAGGATTTGCTTTATCATAAAAGATTCCTTCAAATCCAGGAGCTTCTTCTGTAAACAACCCTTTTGAGTCTACAGGTGACACTACAGATAGTTTATATTTGCTACCGGCGATATAGTCATCTTCCCCGTGTCCTGGAGCAGTATGGACTAATCCAGTACCAGCGTCTAAAGTAACATGGTCACCTAAAATTACGAGCGATTCACGGTCATAGAATGGATGACTTGCAGTCATATATTCCATTTCTTGGCCAGCAAATTCTTTTAGAATCGTTACATTTTCCCAACCGATTTCTGTTTGAACTGTTTCTAGCAAATCTTTTGCTACAACAAACTTACGGCCATCAGCTTCGACCAGTACATACGTAAATTTGGGATTTACAGCAATACCTTGGTTTGCTGGCAATGTCCATGGTGTTGTCGTCCAAATGACGAAAGCTGTATCTTCATCAAGGATGCCTTTGCCGTCTTTGACATTGAAAGCTACAAAAATAGATGGAGATTTTACATCTTTATATTCAATTTCAGCTTCCGCTAAAGAAGACTCACTTGACGGAGACCAGTAAATGGGTTTCAATCCTTTGTAAATATAGCCTTTTTCAGCCATTTTACCAAATACGCGTACTTGTGCAGCTTCATACGAAGGGTCTAATGTGACATAGGGATGTTCCCAATCTCCTGCAACCCCTAGGCGTTTGAAATCTTCTCGTTGCTTATCTACTTGGGAAAGTGCATATTCACGACATTTTTCCAAATATTCTGCCATGGACATTTCTTTACGTTTCACGCCTTTATTAGCCAATACTTGTTCGATTGGCAATCCATGTGTATCCCAGCCTGGAACATATGGTGCGCGATAGCCAGACATTGATTTTGAACGAATGATAATGTCTTTACTGATTTTATTCAATGAGTGCCCTAAATGGATATTTCCATTGGCATAAGGAGGTCCATCATGAAGAACAAAGCTAGGTTTTCCTTCGTTCAATTCTTGTCTTTTTTGATAGATTTGATTTTCTTCCCATTCTTTTTGCCATTCGCCTTCTCGGTTTGGCAAATTACCACGCATAGGGAATTTTGTTTTTCCTAATTGCAAGGTTTCTTTCATTTTCATTCAACCATTCACTCCTTCGTTTATTTTCCGGACACAAAAAGGCATGTTCAGCCGCAAGGGACGAACATGCCGTGGTACCACCCAAATTTAGTTGCATCTATCTAATGCAAACTCTCTGTGACCAATAACGAGGTCAGCCGCTGCTTCTTACTCTAGTTTCAGAAAAGCAGTCTCAAGTAGAGGATCTTTCACGATGCAGTGTCTTACCGATCTTCCACTCTCATCGGCTCGCTTTAAGAATAACAAAGTGCTTTTCTGTTCTACTCGTTTTCATGTTCACCAGGTACGATTGAGATATCGATAGCCTGTGTATCAAATGCCGTCATAGGTGCTTCTATGACTCCTGTGTCTGAGTTTACATCAGTATCATTTTCGTTGTCAAGCTGTTTTGCTAAAACTTCTTTGATCACTTCATGGCTGTCAGTCACATAGCTAGAGAATGGTTGTAAAATTTCGTCCCATTCTGGACTTTTCACTTGTTCCAATTGAGATTCAAGCATCAAGCTGATACGTTGATGGAATACTCGTGTCTTTTTCTTAAGATCTTCTGTTTCTGTCGCAAGCTGTCTTGCTTTTTCTGTTGCATCTGTCAAGATTTTTCTTGCTTTTTCTTCTGCATCAGTTGTTAATTGGTGTGCACGTTTTTCAGCATTCGCAACTAACTCATCTGCTTTGTTTTGTGCAGAAGTAACGATCACTTCAGATTCTTTACTTGCACTTGTTTTTACTTTATCCGCTGTGTCTTGAGCTACGATGATCGATTGGTTCAATGCATCTTTCAATTCATTGAAATACTCAAGTTTTTCTTCTGAATGTTTGACTGCTTTTTCTAATTCACGATTTCTTTGAGTCAATTCTTCGTAGTCACGAACAACTAAATCTAAGAAATCATCTACTTCGTCTTGATTATATCCCCGCATTTTTGTTGGGAATGTCTTATTTTGGATATCTAATGGAGTTAAAGCCATGAGTAAACCACCTTTTTATTTTATTTACGTAATACACCGAACAACACCCTGTACTTTTCTTTTTTCGTCTTCCCCTCAAGTTCTTGGATCTGGACTCTGCCGTAACCCCTGACTGAAATAATATCTAATAGTTCAAGTACAAAATCAGGTCTTGTATTTTCTGTCCAATTCACTTTTACTTTACCAGCTTCGATCAGCTGCTTGGACCGCTGTCTGGAAATATTATAAATCTCAGAGATCACATTGTCCAGTCGCATAGAACTAACAGTCCCTCTTTCTTGTGTCCAGCTGTCTTTCGGCAAAATCATTTCTGTGTATTTGATTGGTTCCAAGCGTACAGCAACTTTTCCAATCTTTGTTACTTGTGCAGCAACAAAATGATCCACCTCATTTGCAATAAATACTTGCCAGCGATCGCCATCTGAGATGATATCGCCAAAGTAAGAGCGTTTGATACCTGTTCCCACTAAAGTTCCAAGGATTTTTCCATGACTTAGACTGGCAAATTTGCTAGGATAATGGATTTCATACAATGCTGTTTCAAAATCTTCCTCTACAGGTTCGTAATAATCGGGGAAAATCAAACATCTTTTTCTTTCTGCCTGTTCATATCCACCATAAAACATGAAACGCAAATCACTACTTTGCCGAATCAGTGTTTCTAAAATATAGGATTGTCTGGGGTCAAGAAATTCAGTCAGATATGGCGCATATTGTCCTTGAACTTGTTCAATCCAATCACCTACTGAGTCGATAAATGCACGTTCATCTGCCCGAAAGTGCTGGTATACATTTGCAACCAAAATTTTCCCCTCCTATCTATTCTGAGAATAAAGATTTTGTTGCTTGAATCAATAAACTAAATGGATAGTTATCCATATTACGATCTGTGCTAATCCTTGTACGGCTAAGTTCAAGATTAGAATGGCCCCTAAAATCGTGAAATCCAAAGGACCGATCCTTAAAGGCAGACGATCGAATAAACTGATATACGGTTCACAGATCTTAGCTAAAAACCGTCCTAATCCTGATTGATAACCGCCTGGAAACCAAGAGAGCAAAGCATATACCATCAAGATAATGCTATAGAAATAGGCTGCCCGTTGAATTAAATGAAGTAATAGCGCAATAATATAAATCGTAGTTCCTCCTCTTACAGATCAAACAAATTCGCATCTGCAAAAGATTGAGCGGTTGAACTGTCAATCTCCATCCCTGTCGGTGTACAAAGAAAAATCTCATCTCCAACGCGTTTGATATCTCCATCTAATGCATAAACTGTTCCTGTTAGAAAATCAACAATTCTTCTCGCTTGCTTTTCTTCCACTAAATGAAAATTCACTAAGGTTGCTTCTCCAGCGATGATTCTTTTAGCAATCGCCATCGCTTCAGAATAAGCTCTTGGTTCCATCACAGTGATTTTTCCCGCAAGATTTGCTTTAGGTTGTGTAGACGTTCTTGAAGCTGTTCTTTCTTTCGCTACAGTTTTTGTAGGTGATTGATGTAGTTCAATTACTTTTTTCTTTTCAGCCGGCTGAATACTTTCATGCGTTACAGGACGTGAAGTCGCCGTTTTTTGTTTCTCATGAGTATTCGCAGCAGATACAGAATGAGTTGGTTGATTCTGTGTTATAATTTTTTTAGTTGGCTGTACAGCCTTTTTTGTTGTTTCAGGATAATCTTGGTATTCGTACTCTTCCTCATCAGCTAATCCGAAAAAATTAGCAATTGCTCCTCTGTTTAAAAGCGGCATTTTTGTTCCTCCTTTATTCGTCTTTGAATAGCGCTGTTCCTACACGGATAAATGTTGCACCTTCTTCAATCGCAATTTGAAAATCCTGACTCATCCCCATGCTTAATTCATTACATGGTGCATGGGCATAACCTTTTGCTTGAACAAGATCACGCAATTCTTTCAGCGTACCAAACACTTTATGGATTTGCTCATCAGAAGCTTCTTTAGGCGCCATAGTCATTAACCCAACAACCTTGATTTTTGTGCAGGCAGCTAAAGATTCCACAAACGGTAAAAGCTCATCTGGTGAAATTCCATGTTTTGATTCCTCACCAGAAACATTTACTTCAATAAAACAGGATAATTCTTTTTCTAACCGCTTCTGGATTTCTTCTGCTAATCTTAAACTGTCCAACGCATGAAAGTAATCAATTTCATTTACAATCAATTTTACCTTTCTGCGCTGTAAATTACCAATTAAATGCCACTTTATTTCGGGAAAATCAAATAAATCTTGTTTCTTTTGTAATAGTTTATCTACTCGGTTTTCTGCACAATTCATAACGCCAGCTCTGACCAATTCTTCAGCTTGAGCTGATTCAACAGATTTTGTTACAGCTACTAATGTAACTTCTTTCGGATCACGATGAACAAGAGCACACGAATCCTGAATTTCTTGCTTGATTTTCTGCAAGTTGTCAGCAATCATGTGCTCTTCCTCTCCTTTATTTTTTACGACGGAAAAACGGTGGCGTATTTAATTCATCATCGCCATGAGATTTTGTTTCTTCGCGGTTGAATGTATCAAATTCTTTTTTTTCGATATTGTCAAAATTGGAATCATCAACTCTAGGACGAACATTTTGTTCACGTCTGATATCCCAATCGCCAAAACTGTTTTCTTCTTCTGCAGAAGTTGGTTTAGCTTGATCCATATCTAATACAGTCTTTTGAGCAGGTGATTGCATTTGTGCTTGTCTAGCTGGACGGCTAGACTTGCGCTCCTTTTTTGATTCATCGATACCTGTTGCGATGACCGTCACGCGGATTTCATCGCCCATTTCTTCATTGATAGATGTACCTAGAATAATATTTACATCGCCAGTTGCTGCATTTGCTACGATATCTGAAGCATCTTGTGCTTCAAACAATGTCATATCCAAACCGCCTGTGATGTTAAGAAGTACTTGTTCCGCTCCATCAATAGATGTTTCAAGCAATGGAGAGGAGATTGCTTTTTTCGTTGCTTCTACTACGCGATCTTCTCCACTAGCTACACCGATTCCCATCAATGCTGTACCTTGGTTTTCCATCACTGTTTTCACGTCAGCAAAGTCAAGGTTAACGTAACCTGGTGCCGTAATCAAGTCAGAGATACCTTGTACACCTTGACGTAAAACGTTATCTGCTTCACGGAAAGCTTCAAGCATTGGTGTCTTTTTATCTACAACTTCTAGTAAACGGTTATTTGAGATAATCAATAATGTATCGACATTTTCTTTCAAACGAGCGATACCTTCTGCAGCAAAACGGCCACGTTTAGGTCCTTCAAAAGTGAACGGACGTGTAACGACACCAACGGTCAATGCGCCCAGTTCTCTAGCGATCCCTGCAACGATTGGCGCAGCACCTGTACCAGTTCCTCCACCCATTCCTGCAGTGATGAAAATCATATCTGCACCGTCTAAAGCTTCTCGTAAGGATTGTTCACTTTCTTCTGCCGCTTTTTGTCCAACTTCTGGTTGAGAACCAGCCCCTAAACCACGAGTATATTTTGGTCCTAATTGGATAACTGTTTCAGCTTTTGAATTTTTTAACGCTTGCACGTCTGTGTTGGCCGTAATGAATTCAACACCTTTGACGTTTTCTTCAATCATTCGGTTCACAGCATTTCCACCGCCACCGCCGACTCCGATGACTTTGATTACTGCGCCGTCATTGATATTATTATCAATTGAGAATTCCATATCTTATTCCTCCCAGGATGAATTAATCAAAAATATTTGTAAAGAAACCCTTGATTTTATTTTTTACATTTTCTCCGGATTCTTTTGGTTCCGGCTCATCGTAGACTGTTTCTTCAGGTGCTTCATAGCTTTCATATGTGTTTGTTGTTTCTTGTTCAACTACCATTTGACGAGCTGCTGAGGTCTCACCTGTAACAGCAATTTTTGCCAATTGATACACTTCGCTCAAGTTTGCTGAATAATCAACGATACTTATTACATTTGTAAATACCGGGTTTCTCAGTCCCATGTGATTTGGAACATACAGTTTCACATTTACGCCGAAGATTTCTTGCGCCAAGTCCACAACACCTGGAAGACTAGCAGCTCCGCCTGTCAATACGACGCCACCTGGCAACTCTAATGCTTCGATTTGGTCCAATGCATCTTTTGCTTTGTTGAAAATCTGTTCCATACGAGCTGAAATAATTTCTGACAAATAGCGTTCATCGACTTTCACTGGTTCTGACTGGCCAATTACATCTACTGGAAACTCTTCATCTGGTGATGTCCGTTCCGGATATGCATCCCCGTAATTTATTTTCAACGCTTCTGCATTGTTAAAAGACGTATTTAATACAATAGAGATATCTTTAGTGACAAATTCGCCACCTTCTTGGTCGAGACTGGTAAACTTCAATTGCTTATCATGCATAACAGCTGTTGTCGTTTGGCCACCACCCATATCAATAACGATCGTACCAAAATCTTTTTCTCCGTCAGAAAGAATTGATTCTGTCAGCGCTAAAGGAGTAATCACCATTTCATTGACGATTAATCCGGCATTTTCCACGCATTTACGTATGTTATGGATGATCGTTTTTGGTCCGGTAAACAACAGACCGTACATTTCTAATCTTACGCCGATCATTCCACGAGGGTCTTTGATCCCCTCGAATCCATCGACAGTAAAATCTTGTGGCAAAATTGACACGATTTGACGTTCAGGAGGTATTGAACGAACAAGGGCAGCAGAAGCCACATTTCTGACATCTTCATCGGTGATTTCCTTTGAATCTCCGTTAACTGCAATCATTCCCTGGCAATTTTCTACTTCAAGCATGTTTGCTGGCAAACCGACACTTACGCCTTTGATCTGGATACCTGCTTTTTCTTCTGCTTGTCGTACTGCTCGTTGTATCGCTTGGACCGTTTTATCGATATCAACGATAATGCCTCGGTTAATCCCTTCTGATTTTGCGTTTCCTACTCCAATAATATTCATTTGGCTGTCGATATATTCAGCCACGACAACTTTAACAGATGTCGTTCCAATATCAAGGCCTACATACATTCCTGTTTTTGCCATGAATGGGATTCCCTCCTACTTACTATTCCATATACAAGCGAACAACTAGCGTCCGTTTTAAAATATACTTATTAATAGATATATTCACTGCTTTCAATTCTACCATAAATTACTGGTTTTTAGAAAGTACATTCTTACTTTTTAAAGTTGTTTTATCAATTTTCATTTAAACTTGACGGAGTTGTACTTGGATTGTCTTCTATTTGACTTGTTTCACTTGAATTATTTGAATCAGATGAGCCGTTTGTATCAGACGATTCAGGTGTATCTGCTGCTTGCGTTTCTGACTCTTCACTTGACCCATTTATTTGATCCGCGTTTTCTTCACTTCCAGTTGTTTCTTCCGTTTGGTCCGATTCTGCCGTTTCTTGAGTACTGCTGTAAGGATATGAGTAGATGCCAACTTCCATGTCGATTACACCTTTTTCATCCATGTCTTTGGCTACTTGCGAATAATATTTCATTTGGTTCGCAAGATTATTGATATTTACAATGACTTGATTGCCATCATTCATGTTCAATTGGATCAGGTTTTTATTACTTGCTCTTGGTGTATACTTGATTTCAGAGATTGCTTTTTGCAATTCTGATGATAACTGATTGTATTGCTTTGTTAATTCTTTGATTTTTGCTGAATCTTTGAACTCTTCCAAGATAGGGAGATTTTTTGTAGGATTTGCTACTTTTTCATCTAATACTGTTCCATTTTCAATTACTGGATAGTATTGGTTATCTTTTGCAATCAAAGCGATTTCTTTATATTCTGTCACATCCAAATCGAACTCATTTATCCCTTTGAAGTGTATAGTTGCTTTTTCGATTCTCGGCTGTGCTTTTTTTAGCCGTTCGATATAAGTGGATCGATCGAAATACTGCCCCCAGACATTTTCTCCCAATGACAATTTGGTATCAGAGATGATTTCCTGACTGTTGACTACCTTATTACCTGACACTGCAACTGCTTGTAGCTTGCTATAAGGAGAAACATAATAGATCAAAAAAATCAGCGGTATGCCCAATACAGTAATAATCAATGCTAACCGACGAAACAGTACTTTATGCCTTTGACTTTTTAAATTGGGGAGACGATTCAAAAAAGAACCGTTATACGGGCCACCGTTTTTCTTTTGCTTGATCTCTTCAAAAAATTCGATTTTTTTCTCGGACTGGCTTTCTGACTGGCTTATTTCTTGCTGTTCCTCTTGAACCGTTCTTTCTTCTTCAGAATCTGAAAGGGGTGTATCTAATGGTGTGTCTTCTTTTTTTGGCTCTTGGTTTTTCATCCCTTGTTCTGCCAGATATTTTCGGTTAGCCTTTTGCCAAGGAGTCAAATTGTTTTCATCAGAAGACGGATGAGACAATTTTTTAGGTTCTTTTTTCTTACTCACTAAGACCACCGCCTTTATTTTTTGATTATTTGATTCACTACGTCATAAAGACGTTTTGAAGCATCAGGGATGCCTTGTTCTTTAGAAGCTCGGCACATTTGCTTTTGCAATTCTTCATCATCCATGATTTCGTTAATTGTCTGACTTAGTGATTCACCCGTTAGCTCATTATCCGCAATCATTTTTGCTGCTCCTGCATGAACAAGACTCATTGCATTTTTAGTCTGATGATCATTCGTAACATATGGACTAGGAACCAGCACTGCCGGAAGCCCCAAAGCTGTAAATTCTGCGATCGAAGTTGCACCAGCACGTCCCACTAGCAGATCGCTCGAAGCCATGACTTCTGCCATATTTTTGATGTAAGGTTGGACACTAATGTTTTGTATTTCAGGATTTATTTTATTTAGGATTTCTTCATAATATCTTTCTCCTGAAGCATACAAGACTTGATAAGAGGAAGGAATATATTCACTTAAAAAAACCGATACCGCTTGATTGATTTTAAGTGCTCCTTGACTGCCGCCAAAAATCAAGACTGTTTTCTTTTCTGGATCCAACCCAAATGTTTTCAAAATATCTGATTTTTTAGTATCTGCTACTTCTTGTGCTCGAGGATTACCTACAAGGACTGATTTGTTTTCAGGAAAAAAAGGAGCCGCATCTTTGAATGAAAGAGCGATCCGATCCACATATCGGCTTAAAAATTTATTGGTAACACCTGGTACACTGTTTTGTTCATGGATAATAGTTGGAATTCCCATTTTTGATGCAGCATACACTACCGCTCCGGATACATATCCTCCAGTACCGATAACGATATCTGGTTGAAAATCACTGAGGATTTTTTTTGCTTGACGGATACTCTTAAGAAACAATCGGATTGTCTTGATATTATGCATGGAAATTTTTCGTTTAAAGCCTTGAATCTCCAAAGTATGGAAAGGCATTCCTGTATCAGGGACAATTTTATTTTCCAGACCACGTTTTGCCCCCACATACATGAATTCCGCATTCGGTACTTGTGTCTTCACATAATTGACAAAGGCAAGAGCTGGATAAATATGTCCTCCCGTTCCTCCGCCTGTAACCAAAATTTTCATTTTTTATCGCTCGCTTCTACTTTTTCTATTTTAATTGATTCACAGCTTCCATGAATCGGTTTCCTCTAGTTTCAAAATTAGGGTATTGATCCCAGCTGGCATTCGCTGGTGATAATAAAATCACATCACCATCTGTACTGTTTTCTAATGCTAAAGGAACTGCTTGTTCTACAGAATCGGCTGTTACTATCGTCTCGATGCCTGCTTTTTTTCCAGCATCGATCAATTTTTCTTTTGTTTGACCAAATACGATCATTGCTTTGATTCCTTTTAGTGAAGGAACCAATTCATCAAATGTATTTCCTCTATCTAATCCGCCTGCCAATAACACGACCTTAGCCGTTTCAAATCCGCTTAGAGCCATTTTAGTCGCTAAAATATTGGTTGCTTTTGAATCATTATAAAATTTTCTGCCTTGAATCTCTCCTACATATTGCGTACGATGCGGCACGCCATGGAATAAATGCAACGTTTGTCGTATAGCTTCATTTGATATACCATACAATTTTGCTACAGTAATAGCAGCTAGCGCATTTTCTACATTATGCGTACCAGGTACGCCAAGTTCAGAGATTTCCATTATTTTTTCTTTTCTATAATAAATTGCGTGATCGTCAGCATACGCACCGTCTTCCAACACTTCTTTTGTCGAAAAAGGTAGGACGCGTGCTTTTGTTCTTTGTGCTAATTCTTGTAGTTCTGACTGATTCCAGTTAAGAACCAGATAATCTTCAGCTGTCATATTTTTTTGAAGGTTCCATTTAGCTTTGACGTATTCTTTTCTTGTGCCATGATAATCAATATGTGCTTCATAAATATTGGTGATCACCGCTATATGAGGATGGAAATCTGTGATTCCCATGAGTTGAAAACTAGATAACTCCATCACGATTTTATCTTCTGGTTTCGCTTCTTGCGCGACACCACTTGCTGGATACCCAATATTTCCTGCTAAACGTGCAACTCCTTTGTCTACGCCTGCATTCAGTAGTAGTCCAGTCATTGTTGTTGTCGTGGTTTTTCCATTCGTTCCTGTAATCCCAATAATTGGGCATTCCGCTACTTCGTAAGCTAGCTCCACTTCCGTAATTACCGGAATACCCATTTCTTGGGCTTTTGCTACTAAAGGATGGCTGTAGGGAATCCCAGGATTTTTGACCATCAACGAAAATTCTTCATCTAGTAATTCGATTGGATGACTGCCTGTTATTACTTTTATCCCTAAAGAAAGCAATTCTTGTGCTTCCGGATTTTCATCAAAAGGTTTTCCGTCATTAACGGTGACAAGTGCGCCCAATTCATGTAATAATTTGGCCGCACTTACTCCGCTTTTTGCGAGTCCTAAGACAAGCACTTTTTTATTTTCACATGTTGATATTTTTTTCATTTCCTGTCATCTCCTACCAAACGATCCATAATGTGATCAATGAAGTCACAATGCTGATCAACCAAAAAACTGTATCAATCTTCCACTCCGACCATCCGCACATTTCAAAATGATGGTGGATTGGAGACATTTTAAAAATTCGTTTTCCCGTAAGTTTAAAGGATGTAACTTGAAGCATCACACTTGCAGTTTCCATAACATAAATCAAGCCAATCAAAAGCAATGTCCACTCTTGGTTCAGCATCATAGAAATTGCCGCTAAAAGTCCGCCCAAAGCTAATGAACCGACATCTCCCATAAAAATCTTGGCAGGTTTCCGGTTATAGACGAAGAATCCAAGTAAGCCACCTAAAACACTGAGACAAATGATTAATACATCATACTGATGCTGATGCCAAGCAATCAGACCGTAAGCTGCAAAAGAGATGCTGCCTAAGCCAGCAACTAATCCATCGATACCATCCGTCAGATTGACCGCATTTGAAAATCCAACAAGCCAGAAGATAGCGAAAACCCCATAAATGATTCCTAAAGGCAGATCCAACCCAAAGAAATTCAATACACCTGGATAGCCTTCAGAACGGTAAACAAGATAAAAGATGATTCCCCCTAGAACCTGTCCAATCAGTTTCTGTTTCGAGTTCAGCCCCATGTTTCTTTTCTTGAAGATCTTTATAAAATCATCAAGAAAACCAATTACTCCATATAATGCTAATACAAAAAGCAAGATGAAAAGAGTAGGAGTCAGCTGTTTTTGCCAAGCTCCAACCCAAATCCCTGTCAAAATAGAGCCGATCAGAAACACTAAGCCGCCCATTGTAGGAGTTCCGGCTTTGATATTGTGCCACTTTGGTCCCTCCTCGCGAATCGCCTGACCTTGCTTTTTCATTTGAAAGTAACCAATAAATAGCGGCATTGCGGCAATCGTCATTGCACAACTGCTGACAATGGGAATCAATGCTTGTGTCCATTCCATGCTCTTTTCTCTCCTATTTCTCTTCTTATTCTTCTAAAGTAAAATTAAGTTTTTCTTTTGTGATTTTTTCATATGGAGCAAGTTCTTGTTTGACACAATAACCATCCCCATCAAAACTAACTTCGATACCAAGGATTTTCCCTAGCTTCATGATATCTGCTTTTGACCATCCAGTTACATCAGGCATCAGCTTGTCGCCGCCAGTATATAGAATCAGTTTTTCTCCAGAGATCAACTGATCACCGTTGGCAGTAGATTGTTTTTGTACTTTTTTCCCGTTACCGATAACGACAGGTTGCAGTCCGCTTTTTTGAGCATCCGCTGCTGCAACATCTGCTTCTAGATTACGATAATCGGCTACAGATACTTTTTCTGTTTTGGTTTCTGTATCCGTATCTTCTTCAGTTTCTTTAAAATCCATTGCCCGTTTCATCAATGGATTTGCGATTTTAGCCAAAGCCATTCGATCATATGTCTTAGGGTGTTTCATTGTTAGATACAAGACATAGTCTGGATCTTCAGAAGGAACCATCTCCACAATCGAATACAGGTAGGCTGTATCTCCTGTTTGGTATCCCCCTGTATCAGAAGCGATTTGGGCTGTTCCGGTTTTTGCCGATACATTGTATCCAGGTACACTATATACGCCATAAGCACTACCGTAGTTTTCGCTTTCGACAACATCTCTCATATATTCACGGACTTTTTCTGTTGTTTCTTTTGAAAAAGGTTGTCCTAGAACTTCTGTTTGAGTTGTTCGCTCTTCTCCAGTTTGAGGATCCACTACTTTGCTGATATATCGAGGTTGAATCATTGTACCGTTATTCGCAATAGAAGTGAAAGCTTTCATCATTTGGAAATTCGTCACACCTACCGCTTGTCCATAAGCACTCATTGCTCGGTCGACAATATTTGATGTAGGCAAAGCACCATTTACTTCGTCATCTAATCCAGAATAGGTACTTTGTCCAAATCCTAGTTTTTGTAAATAATTGTACCATCGTCCGCCTAATCGCTGTTCCAGTATGACCATCCCGACGTTACTTGACCATGAAAGAGCTTGTCGCATGGTCAGCACACCTTTTTCACCAAAGTCATGGTCATTGATCGTCGCATCTTCTACTTGGATTTTTCCAGATTGGAAGGTTTCATTCTCGTTGAATTCTCCTTCTTCGATAGCGGCTGCAGTAGTGAAAACCTTCATGGTTGATCCTGGCTCATAACTATCTTGTACCAAGAAATTACGCCAGATAGCATCTTCTCCAGTCAAACCTTCCATTGTTTCGGGATTGAAAGTAGGACGCTGCCCCATCGCCAAAATCTCTCCAGTTTTTGCTTTCATCAAGACTACTGTCAATTCTTCCGGTTGATATTCTTCATTTACTTGATCCATCAGTGTTTCCAAATAACTTTGTAGTCTACTGTCCAAAGTCGTGTAGATATCTTGTCCATCAACAGCTTTTTCTTCTTCTGCTACTGTACCTGGCAGAGGATTTTGAAAATTATCTTTTTGATAAATAATCTTACCATCTTTACCGCTCAAAATATCATTGTAAGCAGACTCCAAACCTAGTTTACCAACTAAGCCATTCTCATCTTTGTCTGGAACTGCATATCCGATAAAATGAGAAGAAAAGACGCCATTTGGATACATCCGAGCCTGATGGTCGACAAAGTAAAGACCAGCGACACCTTCTTTTTTCATATCTGCTTCGATGTTTTGCTTGGTTTCTTGGGAGATATTTTTCCCATAGCTACCAAATTCAACTTGATACAGCTCTTTTTTTGCGCCATCTTCTAAAATATTCAGTGCATCTTTTTTGTCTATAGAAAGATTCTTATGCAGGATTTCTGCTATTTTATCAAAATTCTTTTCTTCGACATACAGTTTTTTATCCCCAGAAGTATATGTTTTTGAGAGTATCGCTTTAATTGAATAAGAGGAGGCATCTTCTGCGAGCGCCACACCGTTACGATCATAAATCGTTCCTCTTTTTGCTTTTACTACTTCACTTCCTTGGTACAACTGTTTTGTTTTTTCAGCTAATGAGGTACCAGCAACATGACCTCCAATAACGATATACGAGAAACGGACGGCAAATAAAAAGAACAATCCAATACTCGTAGCAAATAAAATGATACCTACTTTTTTGCGATTGTTCATCGGATTTAGATTTTTCTTTTCCATAAACCGCCGAATTTTATTTTTAAGACTCATTTACTTCACTTTCCTTAAATTGTCGTCATTAATAGACAATCCTTTTTCTTCTGCGATTTGTTTAATCCGTTCAGTACGAGAAAGTTCATTTTTTTCTTGTTCTAAACTCGTTTTTTCTTGCTTTTTATCATTGATTTCTGTTTGTATTGATGTGATTTCTTTTTCAGCTCCGCTGATATTTGTACGCAACATGACTGTTAAAACACATAAAGCAACAATAGCAATCGCCACGCTTGCCACAGCAATTTTTTCCAAAGCAGAAATCTGCTTCAATCGTTTTGCTGGTGATTGTGGAAGAATGATTTCTTGATTCGAAGAAGAATCTGGCATTTGTTGTTCTGGCTGATCCACCAATTCAGGTAAATCATATTCGTACTCTTGCATTTTCTTTAATTCTGCCATCATTCTACTCCTCTTTCATTCTTATTTTTTCTGCAATACGTAACTTTGCACTGCGTGATCGATTGTTTTCTGCTAACTCTTCCTCTGAAGGAAGGATTGGTTTACGAGTAATAACTTTCAGTTCCGGTTGAAATTCGTCAGGTATGACAGGAAGTCCCGGTGGTAAATCTTGTACCGTACTATATTCTTTAAACATACTTTTGACAATTCTGTCTTCTAATGAGTGAAATGTGATCACACTGATTCTTCCATTGACTTTCAACAACCGGATTGCCTGTTCTAAAGAGGTCTCTTCGGCACCAAGTTCGTCATTTACTGCAATCCGCACAGCTTGAAAAATTCTTTTTGCAGGATGCCCGCCTTTTCTTCTTGCGGGAGCTGGGATGACTTGTTTAATGATTTCGACAAGCTCACCAGTTGTTTGGATTGGTTTTGTTTTTCGTACTCGTTCGATTTCACGAGCAATTTGTTTGGAAAATTTCTCCTCGCCATAGCGGAAGAAAATCTTTACTAATTCATGGTAGGAATATTCATTAATTACGTGATAAGCGGTTAAAGGAGCTGACTGATCCATACGCATATCCAAGGGTGCATCTTGATGATAACTAAATCCACGTTCTGCTTCATCTAGTTGAGGAGAGGAAACCCCTAAGTCATACAAAATACCATCTACCTTATCTACATACTCACTCAAGCGTTCTTCTAATTCTCTGAAATTCGCTTTGATAAATGTGACCATCCCTTGTTCGACATAAGAAGCTAAACGCAGCTTGGCGTGATCGATTGCTTTTTGATCTTGGTCAAACGCATACAGGTGCCCTTTAGAACTTAGTTGGCTCAATAAATATTCACTATGTCCGGCACCGCCGAGTGTACAGTCTACATAAACGCCATCCGGTTTGATGTTCAATCCATCTACCGTTTCTTTCAACATGACTGTATAGTGTTGAAATGTTTCAGTCATTAGTCAGCCTCTTCCTATTCTTATAGTCCGAAATCAATCATATTTTCAGCAATTTCGTCAAAATTCTCTTCTGCTTCTGCAGAAAAATCTTCCCATCGTGTCTCATCCCAAATTTCAATTCGGTTAGATACGCCGATGATTACGCACCCTTTTGTCAAAGCTGCATAATTTCTTAACGTGCTTGGTATATTGATCCGTCCTTGTTTATCAAGTTCGCATTCAGTGGCAGCCGAATAGAAGAATCGCACAAATGTACGTGCGTCTTTTTTAGCCAACGGCATTTCGTTCAGCTTAGCTTCCAGATTTTCCCATTCGCTCATCGGATAGCCGAAAAGACAACCATCCAATCCGCGTGTCAGAACAAACTTTTCGCCAAGTTCTTCACGAAGTTTTGAGGGAACGATTAAACGTCCTTTTGCATCAATATTATGTTGGAATTCACCCATCAACATTGAAAGCCCCCCATTCCTCCACTAACTAAAATTAGTCTACCACAATCCCCCACTTTCTACCACCTTTTCTAGGAAATCCGGGAACAACTTTTTTTATTCATAAACATTTTTTTAAGAATCAAGCTGCAAAAAGCCTTTTAAAAGACTTTTTGCAGCTTTTCTGCTTTTTTCATAGGTAAGAAAGTATATTCACAATAATCAAGACCGCGTACAAGACGATTGTCAGCAGAAAAACCAAACGCCAAGTCATCTTGAAATAACGCGAATAAATGATTTCTTCATAATAATATGCTTGAAAAATAGCAATACAGATGCCCAGTAGTAAAACAGAAATAAAGAAAAACGGCAGGATAGAAATTGTCGCTGTGTTTCTAGACAACGCATGCATACCGCCCCACAAAAAAGGAATCGCCAAATCAGGGGCTTTTATTTTAAAACGACGATTTAACGAAAATAATTTTACAAGAAATTGGCAACCAAACAAAACGATTACCGGGTAAATATACCAAAACAAGATAAGTGGTGTGAATGTGCCCATGAACGTAAACTCCTTTTTTATCGTTGCTTCAAGTATACTGTATATACTTTACACAACTGTTTCATTTTATTTAAATTTATGCAGTTATATTCTATATCTTACAAACACATTCCATGTATTCCAATCCCCTATCCGTTATAATAAAAGAAACAGGCAACAGGAGGAAAATCATGATCAAATATTTTACATTAGATAATGAGAAACTGCGTAATACCGGAAAGGAAACTGACCAAACGATCTGGTATTGTGTAGAACGTCCCAATCAAGAAGAGATTCATCAGCTGACACATCAATTTGAAATTCCGTCAGATTACATCACTTCCATATTGGACGATGCAGAAAATTCCCGTACAGAAGAATTCAATCAATCAAAGTTGACAAAACCAGCGTTATTATTGTTACAATATCCGTTTGCTAAAACAAGTCCTAGCGGTTATTTTCAAGTGGATACATACCCGCTCTCTATCATTTTGACGCCCAAAAAGAAGCTTATCACAATTACGAATCATGAACCACTATTTTTAAAGAAAGTCTTTAGTCAAACCTTTCCAAAAAGCGATGTTTCACCCAATCTCAATATCTTCTTTCAATTCATCTGGCAGGTTACACTGTCTTATAACAGTTATTTAGCTACGCTTCAATCTCAATGCGATACTTTGGAAGCCAAACTTCAAGTATCAACTGAAAACAAACAACTTTATCAAATCATGGATATCCAAAAAAGCCTTGTTTATTTCAGAGAAGCGACTTCTGCTAATTTAGATGCATTGAAAGAATTAGCGCAAAATAAACTTTTCCAAGAAAATCATGCGTTGAAAAACCATCTGCGTGATGTATTGGTAGAAACAGAGCAAGCAATGACTACTTCTCGCATTCAATTAAAACTAGTAGAACAAATGAATCAGACTTTTTCAGCAATTGTATCGAATAATTTGAATAATATTATGAAAATTTTAACTTCTTTAACGATTATATTAACTATACCAACAATCATCGGAAGTATCTATGGGATGAACATCAAGCTACCCATTGCTGAAAGAGATGATGCGTTTATCTGGCTAGTCCTATTAACATTATTTATTTGTATCGTAACTACCTATTATTTAAAAAAAGGGAAGTTTTTATAAAAAAGACCTCTTGTAGAAAAGACAAAAAGATTGTACACTTGGATTAACTAATTAATTACGAGGTTGAAAACAATGCGTGAAAAAAAACAAACAAGTACTTTTGCTAAAGTAACAAAATTTGTCATTTGGACGATGCTGATTTTAACGATTGGGTCTGTTGTATTGACTGCTGTCATGAGTGTCATGTAAAAAATAAAATATAGCTATCAGCTGCTAAAAAGGACCTGAACCACTACGAGGTGGATCAGGTCCTTCTTGCGAGTTGCAATAGTTCTTTTGCATGTTCGAGTGTCAGTTTTGTAATCTCACTTCCAGCTAGCATGCGTGCAATTTCTTCTTCTCTTTCTTTTGTTTTCAATTCTGAAACAGAAGTTTGCGTACGACCATCAATCACTGCTTTCACGATATAATATTGATAGTCGGCGACTGCGGCGACTTGCGGTAGATGAGTGATGCACAAAACTTGAGAGTATTTCGATATTTGAGAAATTTTATCCGCGATGGCTTGTGCAACTCTTCCACTTACACCTGTATCCACTTCATCAAAGATAATACTTGTCACACCTTGCTCAGAAGAAAAAATCGTTTTCAAAGCCAGTAACATCCGAGATAATTCGCCACCAGAAGCGACTTTCACTAAAGGCTTCAGCGGCTCTCCTGGATTGGTCGTAATGTAGAATTCGATTTGGTCAAACCCATCATGATTCAATTGTCTGTTTTCTTCTTTTAAGAAACGTACTTCAAACTCAGTGTTTTCCATATACAGACTTTTTAATTCATGCAGAATGGATTTTTCCAATTCTTTTGCGATTTTTTTACGCGCTTCATGAAGATCTGCGGCTTGTTGCTGAAGTAGAAGCTCTTTTTGCTCTAGTTCCTCTTTCATTTTGTCCAATTGACCTTCTGAAAAATCAGAAGAAGCTAGCTCTTCGGTGATTTCGTCATAGTAAGCCAATATCGACTCAATGGATTCGCCATATTTGCGTTTCAACTGTCGGATTAACTCTAGACGTTGAGTCACTTCTTCTAAACGGTTCTCATCTAACTCCAACAAATCGATTTGACGACTCATGTCTCCGATTGCATCTTGTAACAAATAGTAAGCACTTTGGATATTTTCATAAATTGCTTCATACTCCACATCTAGATGTGCGATCCCTTGCAATTCTGCAACGGCCAAGCCAATGCCATCTACACTGTTTTGTTCATTATTCGTCAGTGCTCCGTAGCCTGCAGCTAATCCATCAGCAATTTTTTGATAATTGCTAAGTTTTTCTCTTTCTTCTTTTAATTTCTCTTCTTCTCCGACTTGCAAATCAGCAGCAGCTATTTCTTCTTGCTGGAAATGGAGCATATCTATTCTCTGAACATAGGATTTTTCATTTTGCTGCACTTTTCGTACCCTTTTTTCCAGCTCACGATAAGAGGTATATTCTTGCTGATAACTCTTTTTCTTCTGTTGGAAAGCTGCATCTCCAAAACGATCCAATAAAGCAAGATGTGATTCAGGCTGGAGCAGTTCCTGATGTTCGTTTTGCCCTTGGATATCCACTAAATAACTGCCGATTTTCCTTAGATTAGCTAGCGTGATGATGTGACCATTCACTCGGCAAACATTTTTTCCAGTCAACGACATATCTCGTCGAACGATCAGATTGTCTTCATCCGTTTCGATACCTAATTCAACCATCAATTCAGAGAATCCTTCTTGTTTCGGAAGTTCAAACAATCCTTCAAGAATGCATTTTTCTGCGCCTTGACGTATATAATCGCTTGAACCTCTTCCTCCTGCTAACAAACCTAAAGCATCGATAATGATGGATTTACCCGCACCAGTCTCTCCGGTCAGCGCGGTCATTCCTTCGTGAAAAGAAAGCCGCAATTCCGGAATAATCGCAAAGTTAGTAATACTGATTTCTTGTAGCATCACATTCGCTCCTCAACTTAAAGGTAATGCAGGAAGTCTTTCTTTAGTAAAACTGCCTGGTCTTCAGTTCGTGTAATCATCAAAACATTATCGTCATCATTGATAATCGAAAATAATTCTTTCTTGTAGCGCTTATCGATCAAATTCGCTGCTGCCGAAGCATTCCCCGGCAAAGTTTTCAAAGTAACAAATTTTTCCATTTGGTCAACTGCTACGAAAGCGTCTTTTAACAGTTTTTCCAATTTAGTATTTACATCTTCATTTGTTTCAGCTGGTATACTATAACGGTAGCCGCCATCTGAGGCCGGTACCTTAATCAGTTTTAGTTCCTTTATATCTCTGGAAATCGTAGCTTGAGTAACAGATATTCCTTTGCTTTTCAGGATTTCAACAAATTCTTCCTGCTTTCGGATATCTTGCTCACTCAACAATCGAGTAATCAAACGATGCCGATCTTTTTTTCTCATTACGTCTTCGCTCCTTAGCTTATTCTTCTTAACCAATGATAGCTTATTTCCTTGGTATAATAAAGAAGAATCCGCATACTTCTCACTTGATTTTCACAGTTACAATTTATTTATGGTCAAACTGTTCGTGTGCGTTTGAAACCACTTCTGCCATATTAATAGCTGGATTGATCGTGCCGCTTTCAGGTACCTTCCTCAAGTGAGCCAAGAACTCGATATTTCCTTCTCCCCCCGTGATTGGAGAATAACTTACTTCCAGCACATCATATCCACCTTGTGCCGCAAATGACAAAATGTCTTCTAAAATTTTTTGATGGGTCTGTGCGTCACGAACAATTCCGTTTTTCCCTACAGCTTCTCTGCCTGCTTCGAATTGGGGTTTGATTAAGGCAATCACTTCTCCCTCTTCTTTTAAAATAGCATGTAATGGAGGCAGCATCAGTTTTAGTGAAATAAAAGAAACATCGATGACAGCAACTTCTGGAATCCCTAAGGTAAAGTCTTCGGGTTTTGCATAACGAAAATTCACTCTTTCCATTACGACGACTCTAGGATCTTGTCTGATTTTCCAAGCTAGCTGATTGTAACCGACATCTAAAGCATAGCTCATTTTAGCGCCATTTTGCAAAGCTGCATCAGTAAATCCGCCAGTGGAAGCACCGATATCTAACAATGTTTTTCCTTCAACAGATAGATCAAATGCTTTGAGCGCTTTTTCTAATTTTAATCCACCCCGAGAAACATAAGGAAGTTTTTTACCTTTGACTCTTAATTCACTACTTACTGGAATTTTTTCTCCCGGTTTATCAAACCGCTCGTTTTTTTCGTTGTAAATCAAACCAGCCATAACTGAACGTTTGGCTTGTTCTCTTGTTTCAAATAATCCTTGTTTGACCGCTAATACATCTACGCGTTCTTTTTCCATTCTTTCCCTCATTTCTCCACATCAAATTGCTTGATCATCTGGCGCATCAGCCTGCCATCAAAAGAAAAAACGTCCTCTTCTAATTTGTCTATGATCTTATTAGCGGATAACAACTCAATCTCCAACGCCTCATGTGTCTTTTCTAGTCCTAATAAACGCGGGTAAGTGTTTTTTTCCATACGTTCATCTTTGCCAGCTGTTTTCCCTAACGTTTTCGTTGTACCAATCACATCAAGTAGATCATCTCTTATCTGGAAAGCCAAACCTAAATGTTCGGCTAATCGTTGAAGTAGCAATAAGATTTCTTCAGGTTGCTTCGCTAATATACCTCCAGCTAGCAAGGCATAACGAATCAAACGTCCTGTCTTTCTTTCATGAATAAATGCTAATTCCTCTAATGAAAGCTTTTTTGATTCTCCTTCGATATCTGCAGCTTGTCCAGCCACCATACCTTGTGCCCCCGCACAAACAGCTAATTGCTGAAGCAACAGAAGCTTAGGAGAATGACCCAAGTGTGCCATACTGATCAGCTGGAATGCGCCTGTCAGTAAACCATCTCCAGCCAATATAGCTAACGCTTCGCCGAATACTTTGTGATTGGTAGGTTTTCCCCTTCGAAGATCATCATTGTCCATCGCAGGCAAATCATCGTGGATCAAGGAATACGTATGCACCATTTCTAAAGCAGCTGCTACTTGATAGACGGGAACATCGATAGGCTCATCAAAGGAAGCAACGGCCGCTAAAAGTAATAAGGGACGGATTCTTTTTCCACCTGCTTTCACTGAATAAGTCATCGCATCACAGAGCGCTCTATCCGTCGTATGTTCATCTAAAAAAGACAAGATTTCTTTTTCTACAGCAGGTAGATGAATAGCTGAAAAGTCAGTTAATCTCATCTCAGCTTTCCTCGTTTCCGTCAAAATCAACTTCTTCATTTGATTCTGTCATCATTTTCGTCAAAGTTTCTTCTGCTTTAGCTAAGGTATCTTGGCAATGTTTGCTTAATTCCATTCCTCGTTTAAACGAATCTAGAGCTGATTCTAATGGAACGTCTCCTTGTTCTAGCTGCATGACGATTTTTTCTAATTCTTGCAGTGACTCTTCAAAAGTTGGATTTTCCATATTCTTATTCTCCTTTATCTATCTCTTGTACTTGTCCTTTAACGATTCCATCTTGATAATGGATTGTCAGCAAATCCCCTTGATGAATCTCGGAGACACTTTTTACTACTTGATCATTTAACGTCGTATAGCTGTAGCCTCTTCCCATGATTTTCAATGGACTCAACAAATCAAGAGATTGAACAGCTTGAGCAAAACGCTGCTGCTGTTGTTTCATATATTGTTGGATTTTCTCTTCTAAACGTTTTTCTAGATAAGCAGTTTCTTGGCGGGCTGCTTTGACTCGATAAAGCGGAGCCACTTGTTCCAATTGGTGGCTTAACGCGATCGTTTGCTTTTCTTTTGCATGATAAATCTGCTGTGTAGCTTGATATAATCGCTGTTTCAATTGATCTAATTTGATGGTCTGACCTTCATACAATCTTTCAGGCTGCCGAAAGACATAGGAACGTCGAGCACGCTCGAACCGTTCTTGTTTGCGCTGGATCTGGCGTACAAACGCCTGCTGCAATCTAGCTTGCCGTTCTTGAATGCGCATCAACTCTTCTGACAAAACAGGAACAGCTAATTCTGCAGCTGCTGTTGGAGTAGCAGCCCGAACATCTGCTACTAAATCAGCGATCGTGGTATCTGTTTCATGTCCCACAGATGAGATCACCGGCGTATTGGCTTGATAAATCGCTCGGGCAACCCGTTCTTCATTAAACGGCCACAAATCCTCAATCGATCCGCCCCCACGACCAATGATCATTGTATCAAAATCGCCCATCTCTTCTACTCGTCGGATATTTTTGACAACATTGTCCGCTGCTTGATTCCCTTGTACAACGGTTGGGAACAAAACCAATTGGACAATTGGATACCTTCTTTTCACCGTCGTGATGATATCGCGTATAACCGCTCCGCTTGGACTGGTAAGAATCGCGATTCGCTTTGGGAAACGCGGCAACATTTTTTTAGGACCTTGAAAAAGGCCTTCCTTCATCAGCTTTTCTTTTCGTTCTTCCAATTCTTGATATAAAGCACCTATTCCATCAGGCTCCATGTGCTCTACATAGATTTGATACGAACCTCCCGCTTCATAGAGTGAAATACGCCCAACAACAAGGACTTTCATTCCTTCTTTTGGATGGAATCGTAATTTTTGGAATGCACCTTTGAACATAATAGCAGATATTTTTGCATGATCATCTTTTAAGCTGAAATATTGATGGGCATTGGCGCGTAAACGGAAATTCGATATTTCACCGGTTAAATATACCCGTTCTAAATAAGGATCGGCATCAAATTTACGTTTCAAATACCTCGTTAATGTAGTGACAGTTAAATATTCTTGTGCCATTTATTCACCTGCTCCAAAAGCTTCGGCAGATTTTACGGTTTGATACATCAGCATTGTGATAGTCATTGGCCCTACACCCTTTGGCACAGGAGTGATCCAGCCTGCAATAGGCTCCACTTCATCAAATTTCACATCACCGATCAGCTTACCGTTAGCATCACGGTTCATCCCTACATCGATCACTACAGCACCTGGTTTTACGAATTCTTTTGTGACAAAATGTCCACGTCCTATTGCTACGACTAAGATATCTGCTTCTTGTGCCAGTTCAGCCAGATTTTCGGTTTTAGAATGAGCAACAGTAACAGTTGCATCTGCCATCAAGAGCAGCTGAGCCATCGGTTTGCCGACGATATTGCTTCGTCCGATAACTACTGCTCGTTTACCCGCCGGATCGATAGAATAAGCTTCAAACATTTTCATGATGCCGTATGGCGTACAAGGAATCTTGTCCGGTTTACCCGCAAGGAGTCTGCCTAAATTCATTGGATGAAAACCGTCTACGTCTTTTTCAGGACGGATAGCTAACAGGATCTTTTCTTCATCTATATGCTTTGGCAATGGTAATTGGACCAATATACCATGAAATCTAGGATCTTGATTGTATTTTTCGATTTCTGCAAGTAGTTCGTTTTCAGAAATCGTCTCAGGATAACGCTCTACTGATGAATGGATTCCGATTTCTTTTGCTACGCGTTCTTTATTTCTTACATAGATTTGACTGGCTGGATTTTCCCCTACCAATAAAACAACTAATCCGGGATGGATACCATTATCTTTCAATTTTTGGATTTTTTCAGCAATGTCTGCCTGCATTTTTTCAGCTAATTCTTTTCCGTTAATCAATTCTGCCATCTAACCACTCCCAGATATTTTTTGTGTTTTCATTCTACCATAGAATTTTCCCGATTTATAACAGGTTTATGATGATTCACAGAAAAAAGCTAGGACTTACGCCCCAGCTTCTAATTCTTTTAATACATTGGATAAAACACCGTTGACGAATTTACGCGAACGGTCATCACTAAATGTTTTTGCCAACTCAATTGCTTCATTTAAAGCAACAGCCGCTGGTACATCTGTCACATAAGTCATTTCAAAAATCGCGATACGCAAGATCACCAAATCCATTTTTGAGATCCGATTGATATGCCAATTGTTTTTCAAATGTTTTTCGATCACTTTATCCAATTCATCTTTTTTTGCACAGACACCGCCAACTAGCGTATCAAGATAAACAGGAACAAACTCTGATTCATCTTCATTGATCATGTCGCGGTGGTCTAATTCGATTGCGTTGAAAATCGCATCTTCTTTTGTTAGGTCTGCATTGAAGTCTAACGGAAATAAAGCCTGCAATGCCATCTCCCGAATCTCGTGTCTTGATAATTCTTTATTCATTCTCTTCCTCTTCGTCTTCAAAAAGTTCTTCGATTGTTGGTTGTTCTAATTTTTCAGGAACAACAGCTACTACATGGATATTGACTTCAGCTAGATCGATATCTGTCATGAAAAGGACTTGCTGGCTAACCCGTTCTTGCATTTCCATTGCAACTTTAGGAACTGAAACACCATATTCCAGGTAGCAGTAAAGATCTACTTTCAAGCCATCTTCCTCATTTGCCAAGTAAACACCTTTTCCGTGAGCTGCTCGTCCTAATAATTCAGTGACATTGCTGGCAAAAGTTCCGCGCATTCCGTATACGCCTTCTACTTTAGAAGCAGCAATCCCGATGATTACTTCGATGACTTCAGGAGCAATCACAATCTCTCCCAAATCTTGGTTTGCGTTTAAAATCAAATTTTTTTCATCTGCCATTTATTTATTCCTCCCTTTGCCTAAGCACGAGATACATCCGAATTCTCTATGATGCGGCTATAATGATCATTTGGTAAAAAAACTGCCGCCGATCAGCTGCAAATTGCTATGAATTGGAGAAAATATCCAACTTTATTATCTCTTACAGCTTAAAAGTTCTTCTATAGTGTATCATTAAATCAAGCGATTTTCTATAACAAAGTCTGTGAACACTGATTTTTACGCTTACTTCTTTTATGGACGAGACTATAAGATGATCAATTCTTTTGGTGAACGAGTCAATACACGATTGCCATCTTCTGTGATCAGCAAATCGTCCTCAATACGTACCCCACCGATTCCTGGTAAGTAGATCCCTGGCTCGTCAGTAATTACATTTCCTGGTACAAATTGTTTTTCCGCACGAGAAGAAACATTCGGTCCTTCGTGGATCTCCAGACCGATCCCATGTCCTGTAGAATGTCCAAATGCTTCACCGTAACCATGTTTTGAAATATAATCTCTAGCAACTGCGTCTAATTGTACACCAGTCATTCCTGGTTTCGCAGCATCAATAACCGCTAATTGCGCATCTAGAACTACTTGATATATTTCTTTTAATTTTTCTCCAGGATCACCAATAGCGAATGTACGTGTCATATCAGAAACATATCCTTCGTAATAGCAGCCAAAATCCAACGTGATCAAGTCACCTTGTTCGATGAGTTTCTTGCTTGCTACACCATGCGGCATAGCCGAACGCAATCCGCTAGCAACGATCGTATCAAAAGAAACACCTGAAGCGCCAAGAGAACGCATATAAAAGTCTAGTTGATTTGCGACTTCAATCTCAGTCATGCCCGGTTGGATCATTTTCAGGATGTGATCATAAGCCATATCCGCAATATTACATGCTTTTTCGATAATGGCGATTTCTTCTTCATCTTTCACTTCTCTAAGTTCTTCAATCATCTGTGAAACAGGTACTAATTCCGCATCGATGATTTCTTCTAAAACCGAATATTCTAAAAATGAGACTGTTGTTTCCTCAAAAGCTAATGAGTGCAGTTCTTCTTTGCGTACTAAGTTTGCTACCTCATCAAAAATAGGTCCGACATTTTTAATAATTTCAAATCCTTGAGCCTGCGCTGCCGCCTGCTCGGTATAACGAAAATCAGTAATAAAAAATGCATTTTCCAAAGTAATAACAGCTAATCCTGTCGTACCTGTAAAGTTCGTTAAGTAACGAAGATTGTACGGACTGGTAACCAAAAATGAATCCAAATTTTCTTCTTGCATTTTTTTGCGCAATTTTTCTACACGTAGCATCATAATGAAACTCCCTCTTTCTTTGCACGCTTTTTTCTATTATAGCAAACTTTTCTTCGTACACGACAGTTAAATAAAAATTTCCGGAAAACTTCTTTTTCTTTTAAAGAAAGAAAGCCAAAAAGGAGTCACAGTCTCGCTGCAACTCCTTTTAGTTTACTATTTTGTAAAAAACTTATGACCGTTTTCCAAAGAAAAACGAGACAACTGCTACCAAAATCACTGCACCTAAAATAGATGGAATAAGTGCCATACCTGCAGCTTTTGGTCCCCATTCGCCGAAAATCGCTTGTCCAATACTTGAACCAACTAATCCAGCAATGATATTCGTGATACAGCCCATCGAATTTCCTTTGCTGGTGATTGCACCTGCAATCGCTCCGATCACAGCTCCAACAATCAATGTCCATAACCAACTCATAATATAACCTCCTTCTTTGCTAATCAATTTTAGCATAAGGGATTTAAAGGGGACAAATAATTGGTTTGGTCAACTTTTATTTTTTACTTGGGTTTGAAAATCCCTTTGATCCCTCGTTTGATAACATCGACTAAGCTTAATGATTTAACCATATGACTAGGTTCTACATATTCACGTATCGCTTTTAACACCATTTTGGGCTTTTTAGAAGAAAAAGAATAAGTCCCATTTCTTTTTGTTTGGATAGCAAAACGAGGAATCCATTTTCCTTTGAACATAACGGAAGCAATCACATAGTCGACTTCTTCCCATGGAATCTGAACAAATTTTCGGGCATCTCTTTCATTGTAAAATTCAAAACCTTTATCGCCAATCATGATTTTTCCATACTCAGCAATTCCCAGATAGGAAGTAGCATTAATCGTTAAATCGACTTTCGTATTGATTGATTGTACCATTTATTCTACTCCATTCTTTAAATTAACTAGTGAATCAATTATAGATGTTTTTACCTATTTAAGCAAAGAATCTTCTAATGTACTGATAAAAAAACTGTGCCAATAGGAATTGGCACAGTTTTCCAAAGTAACCGTTTTTTCAGAAACAAGTAGTTTCAACCATTACTTAACTTACATATATTTTCAAGATTACATTAACCCAATCAAGTGGAAGACAATACCAACCACAAATAATCCAAGGATAATGACAATAGGTGATACTTTTTTCTTAAGTAACCACATACAGAATAATGTTAAACATAGAGCAGCTAGACCAGGAATCAAACTATTCAAGTTATCTTGTAAAGTAGTTACTTTTTCAGATGACAGTGACAAACCAGCAGCTTGTTGTTCCAATGCAGTTTTAATTCCTTCTGCACCAGAAGGCAAGTTATTCCAGTCGATATAGGCACCTTTATCAAGTTTGACTGTTGAAACAACAGGAGTAAAGTTAATTGATACCCAGCGATTAACTAGCGATCCAAGAATAAACATCCCTAGAATCGAAGCACCTTTTGTGATATCTTGCAATAATCCACCAGATAAATCTTCTGTAATTTTAGAACCAGCTTTATAACCAAATTCTTGTGTATACCACATAAATGCCATACGGATGATGTTCCAACCTAGGAAGTAAATGATAGGTCCTAAGATGTTCCCGCTCATCGCTAGAGAAGCAGCCAACGCTCCAAGGATAGGTTTTACTGTAAACCAGAATACTGGGTCACCGATACCAGCTAAAGGCCCCATCATACCAACCTTAACCCCTTGAATTGTTACGTCATCAACAGGTGCACCATTTGCCCGTTCTTCTTCAAGTGCTAGAGTAACCCCAATAATTGGAGATGCTACATATGGATGTGTATTGAAGAACTCTAAGTGACGTTCCAATGCAGCCGCACGATCTTCTTTTGTTTTATATAATTTTTTAATTGCTGGAATCATAGAGAATGCCCAGCCACCATTTTGCATACGTTCGTAGTTCCAAGATCCTTGAAGGAAAGTCGAACGCCACCAAACAGAAACACGATCTTTTTTAGATAATTGAATTCTTTCTTCTGCCATTTTCGTGTACGCCTCCCTTAATAGTTATCGATTATATCGCCCAGTGGGTCACCAGTATTTGAGCTTCCACCATTATTACCAGAACCGCCACCTTGTTTAGAAAGTGCCAAGTAGATAAGAGCTAAAGCTACACCGATTGCCCCTAGTCCGATAAGTGTAATTTCGGAAACAGTTGCTAAAACAAAACCAATTGCAAAGAATGGCCATACTTCTTTAGTTGCCATCATGTTAATAACCATTGCATAACCTACAGCAACAACCATACCTCCACCAATAGCAAGACCGTCTGTTAACCAGACTGGCATAGATTCTAGCAAGCCTTTCACTGGACCTTCGCCGATAGCTAAGATCAATCCAGCAGGAATAGCAATACGAATACCTTGCATGCAGATAGCAATAATGTGCCATAATTCAACTTTTCTAAAGTTACCTTCTTTTGCAGCAGCATCCATTAAATGAACGAATGCAGTTGCGATTGTACGGCAGATGATTGTTAATAATAAACCAGCAACAGCAAGAGGTACAGCAATAGCGATAGCTGAAGAAACCCCAGCTCTTCCTTGTCCACCTAATACTAAAATAATTGCAGATGCAACAGATGCTAAAGCAGCATCAGGAGCCACAGCAGCGCCGATGTTTGCCCAACCAAGAGCGATCATTTGTAATGTACCACCTAAGATAAGACAAGGGATTAGGTTCCCAGTAACTAAGCCAATTAACGTACATGCGATTACTGGTTGATGGAAATGAAATTCATCAAGAATTCCTTCCATACCAGCTAAAAATGCAACGATAATGACTAATATCACTTGAATAAAGTTTAATTCCATGATGTTAATCCTCCATTTTTTCTGATAGTTTTACTATGCGTGTTTGTTTAATTCATCTTGTGCTTTCTTCAAAATTTCATCCATGTTTCCTTTTGAATCATTTGGTACTTTACGTACATCGAAATTGATTCCAGCTTCTTTTAATTTATTGAAAGTATCAATATCAGCTTGGCTAAACGCCAACACTTTATTTGGTTGTACTTTACCAGGTGAGTGTGCCATTGATCCGACATTCACTGTCTCCAACGGTACGCCGCCTTCAACTGCTCTTAAAACATCTTGAGGATTTTCGAATAACAGTAACGCGCGTTGTCCGCCAAAATGTTGATCATCTTTCGCAAGTTCGATCATTTTTTCAACTGGAACAACGTGTGCTTTTACACCTGGAGGAGCAGCTTGTTGGATCAATTTCTTACGAAGATCGTCTTTTGCTACCGCATCAGAAACAACGATAATGCGTGTTGGATTCGTTGCTTTTGTCCACGCTGTTGCTACTTGTCCATGAAGCAGACGTGAATCGATACGGGCTAAAACATAACTGAATTTACCAGGAGCTCCTGCAGCTGACGTTTGTTGTACTGCTGCTTTCGGTGCTTCTGCCGGTTCTAATTCTTCCGGTTTCACTTTTACACCATCTTTTGCTGTTTCAATGATATGCGCTGCAATTTCATGAGCAGATTCCATTGAAAAGCGTGATGCATAGGCTTCAATCAACATTGGCAAATTCAAACCGCTGACGATTGCCCATTTATCTTTGTGCTCTTCGAATAATGTGTTTGATTGATTGAACGGTGTTCCGCCCCATAAATCAACTAAGAATAACACTTCGTCTTGATTATCAAAAGAAGCAACCGCTTCTTCCAATTTGGCTCTCAAGTCATCTGGACCTTCACTTGGTTTCAAAATCACAGCTTTGACGTTTTCTTGTTCGCCAAAGATCATTGAACCGGATTGTAAGATTCCTTCAGCAAATTGTCCATGACTTGCTAGGATAATCCCTACCATATTTATGCCTCCTATTTACTTTTGTTGTAACAAATTCAAAAATATTAATAATTGCTAACCATTACAACAGAATTATTTGACCTTTTCCAACAACCATTTTTGTTACACCTTTTTGATTTTCGCTAGTAGTTCCATCAAAAGGATTTTCCTGTCAGCAGGTACTTTTCGAATCTCTAACTCCACTTCTTGACTGTTCAAGTAACGAAAGGAATCAATATCTTGTTGATTTACTGAAACAAAATTGGTAATCATTGATTTGCCTTCAGTAAAACTCATACCGCCGATATTCAACGACTTCAACTGTACACCGCAGCGGACAACCGCTTCAACATCTTGAGGATTGGTGAATAAAAGCATCACTTTTGCTCGTGATAATAGTCCACTATGATAGATTTGAATCATTTTCTGCACGGTTATTACATTTGCTGTGATTCCCGGCGGTGCAGCTTCTTTTAATAGAAACTTTCTCAATTTATCTTGAGCAACTACATCGCTGATCACAATGATACGTTCAACACCTGTTTGCTTCGACCAAACTGTTGCGACCTGCCCGTGGATTAAACGATCATCTATACGTGCCAATCGAATATCCATCTGCAAAACTCCTTCTTCCTCACTACTTCACAGAAACCCCTATCATTTCTGTGTGAACAACCACCTCCTAGCACACACTACTATAAGCAAAAAGCGTGCCAATTTTTTTGTGATACACTAATTGAATTTAAAGGATTCTTAACCAATACACAAAAACGATACACTATAAAAGTGTATCGTTTTTGTGTATTTAAGGCATAGTGTATTCTTTTTTATCTAGCTGATTATGCACTAGACGTAGCAGATAATACATTTCTTCTATTGGCACTTTTACTTTTATCTTATCTTCTAGCAGGACAACCGAGGCTGTTAATTGATTATAAAGAGGATCACTCGTTATATTCGTCAATTCGTTTTGTTCCACCATCAACGTTTCATTTCGAATAATCCGTTCGATCATTCCTGCTGTGTGCATCACTAAGTTGATCTTAAAGCCATATTCTTCATTGCCAATTCCCATCGTCTGAGAGATTTGTGTAGAAAATTGCCACATTGGATCAATTAGTTTACTACCATTGATAAAGATGAAGTTCTCAGAGATAAATTCAACACATGTTTTTTTAGCTGTCTCTTCATCTAGCGAGACGAATTCAGTTTCTTCCATTTCTGATTCCATAAGCAACTGATCCAAAATGACTTCGATATTTTGATCAATGAAGCGCTCTAAAGGAATAAATGGTGCTTGGATATTCAAATCAGTAATTCCAGTAGTTGCTATGATCTGATATTCTTTTTGGATAACTGGCAATTCTTCTTTCACTTCCACAATCGACAAAGCTAGAACTTCTAATTCTGTTTCTTGACGCTTATTTACCGCTCGTTCGATCAATTCTTTGATTCTTTGCGCTGTACCTTCGCCAGATGCACAAATGGCCAAAACAGCTTTTTTCTTATGGATAGGTTTTGTTTCCCGGACAGGTTCTACAGAAGATATTTCTGCGTAACCTCGAAAATTCTTCAATGATTCATGCAACATATCTAAATCTGTCCCTAATACAGAGACCTTTCGTACAGTTTCCAAAACTAGAGAAGTTGTTACCATGTCAACGGTACGTACAGGTATCCCGGTGTCTCGCTGAATTTGCGAATTAAATGAGGCGAGGGACCCCATATCCACTAATAGTATGACCCCGCTTCCTTCATCTACTTCTTGTACATTGCGTTCAATGCGGTCTAAAGCTGTTTTCGGATCCATATCCAACGGCATGTCTACTGCTCGTACGTTCTCTGCATCTAACAACTGTTGGACAACCTGAACCATACTGCTCGCTGTACTGTTTCCGTGAGCTGCAACGACTACACCGATTCTGCCGCTTGCTTGGTTCGCCCGTAACGAGACGAGTAGAACAGTCAAGTAGTAGTCTTCACTTTCTGGAATATCCACTTGAAAATACGTTTCTATATAACTACGCACTTCTTTCGCAACAGCATATTCATCTGGAAAATCAAATGCCATCTCACGGATATTATCATTCGTATGCCGTTCTTCTCCTAAATTGATCTTTTTCAAAAACGAACTGATATGCAAGCTCATAGCATAAATAAAGTTTTGCTGAAAGTCATATGGTAAAGATCTTTTGACCATTACATAAATCTGATTGGTCACTTCTATGATTTTTGGATCTACAAATTCTGCTAATTTGCTATCTGCATTAAAAGAAAACCCATGGTCTTTATAAAAAGACTTCAGATGGATGTTGATATCTGTAGAAATAAAGTGATTGATTGCTTCTTGGTCCAACCCATCCGACTTCAGCAAAGCTGCTTTATCTCCGATGATATCATATAGATTATAAGGTAATTCATAGGAGTCTGATTGGATTTTCATGATTGTATCGTTTGGTGCTACAGTTATCTTTGGCTCCAATATTTTAGAAAGCTCTGCCATTGCACTGCGGTTGCTTGCTAATTGAATCAATCCGCTACGAATCCCTTCTGTCAAATCATCAATCGTAATCGATATTTCGGGAGATTGCATATGATTTAGAAATCCTCGTGCGCATACTAACTGGATATTCGACTTCAATTGACCTATATTCCCATAAGTCACACTGCCAATCAGTGCTTTTGCTACATCTTCTGTCAAAGAGATCTTTCGTTGCGTGCGGTTCGCTTCGTGGGCAATCATAATTTTTACTAAATCGACTTTCTCATTTGCAGGGCGTTTTTCAAAAGCCGGAAGTTTGATATTAATTGGGATACGCCGAACAAAAGTTTCCAATAGCGAAGAGCCTGGATCTTCTGTGGTCGCACCTACGATTCGTACATTTGCTTCATGAGATTTCGTTGTTTCTCCAAGTCGACTGTAAGTCCCGTGATCCATAAAGTAAAAGATCATTTCTTGACCTTCTGGAGGCAATCGGTGAATTTCATCCAGAAATAACATACCACCATCCGCTTGATCGATAATTCCCATTTTTTCTTCATCTGCACCTGTAAAGGCTCCTTTTGCATACCCAAATAAATGGCTCATCAAAAGCTCAGGGTTATTCGCGTAATCAGCACAATTGAAAACAATCAGTTCCGTTTCCTCATCTATTACATGATGTGCTTTGGCAAAATGATACATCGCGTGCGCAAAATAAGTCTTTCCTGATCCGGTAGGTCCTGTAATCAAGCAATTTAATCCTCTTGGCGGATACAAGATCGCAGCTTTTGCCTGTTCCACTGAGTTTTTCATGCTACCATTAGCTCCAATGATTTTTGCAAAGATATCCTTAGTATCTATCTGGAGCGTATTTTTTTCTTCAGAGACCGGCGTTTCTTTGTAACTGACCACATGTTTTGCAGCTGGCTTTACGTGCGTAGCGAGTGTTTGATATATGTAACGTACTGGTCGTCCATCTGTCTTTATCAGTTTTCCTTCGCGCACTAGCTGATTCAGATCTTTACTGCTATTCGTTCTTTGGATTCCTAACACTTCAGCAATTTCTTGTGTCGTTACTCCTTGGTCATATTCTGCCTTTGTTAAATGAGCGGTTTTTTCTTTGACATACATATAAATTCGGTCCATGCGTTTTGCCAATGGTATCGCTCCTTTTCTATAGACTGTTGTTCTTAGGCTTCAAAACATAATACTATGTATTTATTTCCGTTTCGTCAACTATTTACCTGATTTTGTTTCGTTGACAACAAGCGAAGGGACAAGCGTAATGAAGATAAAAGAACACAAAATATCAACTCCATTTTTATATCGGAAACAAGAAAAAGAACACTATTTATCCTACAATGATGCTGCTGATAGCAAACGATATCGCTTTCATCAATAAAAACAATAGTTATCAAAACATTCTGATTACAAAATGGCAAAAAAATCTTAAGCGTAAAAAGACATGGCAACCTTCGCATCCTTCATTCCAACTTTTTTTATAAACAAAAAAGAGGTTGTGACAAAAATCTTGTCACAACCTCTTTAATCGCAAGCTTCAATTAAGCTTCTTGAGCTACTGGATAAACAGACACTTGTTTTTTGTTACGGCCTTTACGTTCGAAACGTACTACGCCATCAACTTTTGCAAATAAAGTGTCGTCTCCACCGATACCCACGTTTACACCTGGATAGATTTTTGTACCGCGTTGACGATAAAGAATTGATCCACCTGTAACTGTTTGTCCATCAGCGCGTTTAGCACCTAGACGTTTTGATTCTGAGTCACGGCCGTTAGATGTAGAACCGCCACCTTTTTTGTGGGCAAATAATTGTAGATTCATAGATAACAACATGGTCTGCACCTCCTATTTATCATTGATTGTTTTAATTTGGATATATTCTGAGTTTTCAGCTTCTATTGATTGTAAACCTAATAAAAGATTTTCTAATAGAATCTCAGCAATATTGTTTTGTTCTTGTGTCATTCCTGAAGTGACTTCGGTATAAAGATAACCGCCTTCTTCTTCATTCATTTCAACAATCGGTTCAAAACCGGCTAATGAGGCAATCCCGTTGACAGTGCTGATCGCTAACGCAGAAACACCTGCACAAACGATATCACTTCCATAAGGACCAGCATCAGCATGCCCGGTCAAAGTGAATGAAACGATCTGACCTGCGTCATTTCGCTTAAATGTTCCTTTGATCATATATAGGCCTTCTTTCTCAAACGCTGATTAAGCGTTGATCGCGTCGATAACCACTTTTGTATATGGTTGACGATGACCTTGTTTGCGGTGTGAATGTTTTTTAGGTTTGTATTTGAAAGTAACGACTTTCTTTTGTTTGCCGTGTTTTTCAACAGTACCTTCAACAGTTGCACCTGCAACAGTTGGAGCGCCTACTTTTGTAGATTCGCCACCTACTAAGATAACTTCGTCAAAAACAACTTTTTCTCCTGCTTCAACGTCAAGTTTTTCAACATAGATTGCTTGTCCAACTTCAACTTTTACTTGTTTACCACCAGTTTTAATAATTGCGTACATGCTATAAAGCACCTCCTTCTGATATACTTAGACTCGCCATCCGAAGTGACAGCATCTGCTGTGCTTATTACTTGTTCTGAGCGGTTGTAGCTGTGGAGTCCACAATTACAACAGTACTAGCTTACCAGAACAGCCGCTGTTCGTCAACTAAATTTAAAGTCAAAAAATGAAATAAAGATTTAAACAATCGTTCTCCTGCTTTTCTTTCCTCTTCGTTTCTGCCAAATAAAATAGTCGCATTGCGTTTCTTTTCTTCTTATAATAAAAGAAAAAGGAGGAGCACAAATGGAATACCCAACAGAATTGATACAAGAGGCTTCTTTAAGGATGAACGACCGTCCTGTAGAAGGGTTTGTCACTGGGCAAGGACCTCTTCATCCTAAATTAATGCTTGTAGGAGAAGCCCCAGGGAAAACAGAGATTGATACACACATCCCTTTTAGCGGACAAGCTGGAAAAGAATTGATGCAGGCACTTTCTTCCACTGGTTTAACACGAGAAGATGTCTATATCACCAGTGCTGTACGGAGTCGCCCGTATCGCGTGACTCATCGGATCAATAAACGGACACAACAGACAGAAACTGTTTATCCAAATCGTACACCTACGCGATCCGAAGTATTTGCACACGCACCGATACTGGATTACGAACTGATGGAAGTCCAGCCAAAATTAATTGCGACACTTGGAAATATTGGCCTGCAACGATTACTTGGTAAAGAATATACTGTTACCAAAAACCATGGTCAACTCTATACAGGTCCCGTCTTACAGCTAACAAAACAAAAAGATGCCTACGAATGGTCAGAAAAAAACTATCGTATCCTTCCACTTTTTCATCCAGCAGCTATTTTTTATAATCGTTCCCTTGTACCTGTTATCCATCAAGATTGGCAAGTACTAGCTTCACTTTTACAACAAGATTAAAAAGAACAGACAAGACGGTGAAATTGTTAGTTTACAGTCTTGTCTGTTCTTTTTCATTGTTTTAATGGCTCATTGCAGTATATTTCGCATGCAATGCTGTCAACGCATGAGCAACTGTTTGATGTTGATGTGTGGATGTATATTCCCATAAGTGAGAAAGTTGTTTTTCTACTTCCGGCTGCAAGGAAGTATAGATAATCGTTTGTCCTCTCTGTTCTGCTTTTTCTTGAAATTCATCAAAAACTGCGCGTGCCGTCAAATCAATACTTGGTACGCCACGCATGGAGAAGATGACACCGTCGTGATGGTTTAGTTCTTCCAATTTATTTTTTAGTTTCTCTGAAGACATGAAAAATAGCGGACCGCTGATGTACACTACTGTCCAATTATTCAGCTTTTCCGTTTCTGGCAGCCCCATTCTTTGCCAATCGATTGTTTCTAATGAAATCGTGATAGCCGCACTTTTTACAACAAAAAATACACAACCGCCGATAATCCCAATTACAATAGCAATACTTAAATCAAAGATGACTGTACAAATCATTGTAAGAACAAACAATAGAATAGCTGACCAATATTTATGAACAAATAGCTCCTTAATCGTTCTCCATTCATTCATACGCCAAGCCGTCACGATCAAAACACCTGCAAGTGCCGGCATCGGAATCTGTGACATCACTGGCGCAAAAACAAGCATGGAAAGCAACAAGACAACTGCATGGATCATGCCAGCTAATCTGGTTTGTGCGCCAGATTTGATGGCCACACTTGTACGAGCAATGGCTGCAGTAGCAGGAATCCCGCCAAAAAAAGGAAGCAATAGATTTCCCACCCCTTGTGCCACTAATTCTTGGTTACTGTCTAATGACTTATTCGCCATTCGACCAGCAGAAGCACCACATAATAAGCTCTCAATCATCCCTAACAGAGCAATGCTAATGGCCGGAACGGCTACTTGTTGCAAGGCAGAAAAGCTAAAATCTCCCAAGCCCAAGCGATTACTGCTGATCAGTGTTTGTGGGATGTTACCAACAGTGTCTACTGGTAAATGACACAGTAGCGTAACTACTGTTGCTAAAATGATGGCCAACAGCGAACTAGGCATTCGTTTCGCCCATTTTTTCGGATAGATGAACATCCCTAAAATGACTAGTCCTCCCATAATCAAAGATGCTATGTTTATTGGAAAACCTAGTGTTTGATAACTACTTAGCTTTTCAATAACATTTGTACCTTCCGAATGAACACCAAACAAATTATCGATCTGACCTAATGCAATAATAATAGCAATACCTGAAGTAAATCCTGTGATTACTGGTGCTGGGATAAAAGAAGTTAGTGTTCCTAATCGGAAAAGTCCTGCTGCAAGTAAAAATAGACCTGCCAAAAAAGTAGCAAGCAACACACCTTGCATTCCCTTTGTTGCCGCAATGGACATTAGAATAGCTGCCATTGCGCCTGTCGGACCTGATATTTGATAAAAACCGCCTGATAAACCGCCAATAACGAGACCGGCAATGATAGCCGTAATCAAACCTGCGGACGCATCGGCTCCGCTTGATACCCCAAAAGCCAAAGCTAAAGGCAATGCTACAGCAGCTACTGTGATTCCAGCCAAAAGATCTTTCTGAAATCTTGAAAGATCATAACCTAAAAATTCTTTTTTTAGTGATAAAACATAATTTTTGAACACCTATCTAACTCCTTTTCATGAAATTTTCTAAAATACCATTCATTAGAATAGCATATTTCATGAGAAAAAGTAATATTTTTCACAAAGTTTCCTGTCCAATAGATCCTTGTTTTTCTACATTTAGAAGAAAATAGAAAGCAAGGCCAACAGAGCTAACCCACCTTGTTTTAGTAAAATCCAGCGATCGCTAGTCAGACTTCCATACAATGCAACAATAAAAATTGATAGCAACAGCATACTTGTAATTTCTTTAGGTGCGGAAGAAAGGTAAGCTCCGTAAAGTAGTCCCACCCCTAATAGTCCATTGTATACTCCTTGATTCTTAAATAATGTTTGAACAGATTTTCTGCTTAATTCTTCTTTATTCATTTTAAAAACTCTGCTTGTCGTATCGGAATCAGTTCTTACTGTTTCGATGTACATGATATAAAAAAATTCGATGGCCACTAGAGTGACTAAAATTTTTGATAATATTGACATATTTGCTTCCTCTTTCTGATGGATTTTATTTTTACTTCCTATAATTGTACTAGATAAAGATGTTTTTTTTATTTTATTTGCCTTTGAAAACAAACAATATTGGCACAAAAAACAAAGAAAAACCGTTAGAAACTGAGGTTTCTAACGGTTTTTTAGCGTCACAGGAGAACTAATCATAGCTCTAACTAATTCTATTTAATTAATAAATAAAGCTTTTCTAATCCGAGACTTCAAACAATTCGAACGATTTCAAAAACTATTTGGCACATAATTTGGCACAGAATGAGTAAATAATTAATCTACAAATTCATATGTTATCTATTTATTACTGTCAATATGATAGTACAGATTCCTAGCATGGTTAAGCTAATTTGTAATAGTTCAGTCTTTTGATAATTTAATTTTTTTATCAATTCTCTGATAAACATTAACACTACTATGGCTACAACAACATAAAGTATATAATATGTTCTCATTCCTGAAGCCCAAACCGTTGGAGAAAATCCCATAATTACTCTTGAACAGAATCCCATCACCATTAAAAGAGATAAAAATAAAGCTATTTTTTTATTGGTAAAACTTAAATAAATTCCTAGGAGCAAACAAATCATTAAACCTAAAATTAGTAAAGTCGCTACCCATGTGCCAGGATAAGAAAATGATAGCTTAGTACCTGTCTTAGTAAAAAGATTATTTAAATTACTACTACTCCAAATTAAAGATCTACTATTCCCTCCTACATTAATAAACCCTGTAGATACTGTATTACCATAGTAAATAATGAGATTTAAAAATAGAGGTAATGCGGATACTAGTCTCAAATAATAATTATGGCAGTTCATATAAGTCATTGTAAATGTTAAAAAGAATAATAATAAAAATAAAATATTAGTATCTAAGAAAAAGGGTTTTCCGAACGAAGAAATACCCAAATCTAATTTATTTAAAAAATTAAAGTGTTCATATTGAGGAAACCATCTACCTACTTCTTGTGTAGCTCTTACGGAATTTCCAGGAGTTGTTAGGGAAAAAATTAATTCAATAAAACTAATTACAGAAAAAACCAGCAACTTATAACTATAATTTTTTTTGAACAGTAAATAAACAGTAACTATACTCGTCAACGCAAAGAAACATACATTAACTTGCTCTTGATTAGCTGAAAATATCAATAGAGGAATACTAATCCAATATATTTTCATATTGATTTTCTCGTCTCTTAAAAGTTGGTAAAAAGGGTAAAAAACTAACAAGCAAAATGTCACTGGCCATTGATAATTTAACGTGGTTGCCCGCCATCCTGTTTCTCCCATTACCGTCAACGGTATCAGACAATAAATAGAAGAAACTATCATTAAATTCTTCACACCAATTTTTTCAAAAACATACTTACAAAGTAATATTACGTTTCCTAACATAACAGTTGAATTTAATAATTTCCACAGCGTAAAATGTTTTGAAAAAAACATCAGAAAAAGTTCAATAATAATTCTTGAACTCCAAGTTCTATAATGATCTAAAGAAGCTCCTAAATAACCCCACTTGTCTAACCTTTCTGCATAAACTAAGTCATCTGATCTGACAGTCGGCATGTAAAAATTAAATAGAAAAAAAACAAACCAAATCCCTATTATCAGCAAAATTAATTCTCTATTCAGCATTATTTTTCTTTTGATATTATTCATTTTATACTCCTTTTTAATATTTTCAGTAATCAGTATAGCATAACTTTATAAGTCGTTTGAAACTATTTTACTAATTAATGGGGTAATACAAGTCTATGTAGATCCTTCTCTAGAAAGAAGGATTTATTTCTGCAATATTAAATTTATAGTTTATTCGCATTTAACCGCCGCTGTAATTCTTTCACTGCATTAGATACAGGACTGATTACTCCTCCGTCTTGCGTGGTGCCTAAATGTCTTTGTAATGCTTTGATTGTACCTTGCCCACACAATCCGTCTTGAGCAATGCCTAAGAAACCTTGTAAAGCTCTGATGACATTCGACCCAGTCAACGTATTGTCAAATTGAGCAGCGTAAATATTTTGATTAAATGTTTGTTTGAATTGATGACTGATTACTCCGTCTTTGCCAGCTGTGTCAAAGTATTCTTGCAGACGTCTAGCAGTTGCATTGCCAAACTGACCATCAAGAGCCAATTGGATCATCTGTGGTTTATTGTCTGTGTTAGCAGTTCCGCCATCGATAATACGATAGAAATTGTGTTGCAATCGTGTACTCATATAAGCATCGTTAGTGTCAACCGCGATTCCGTTATGCGTATGAGAGCAGTGGATAAATGATCCATTACTTAGAAAAATGCCTGTATGACCAGCCGATCCATCTGACCCTCCAGGAGTACCCGAAATAAAGATATCTCCTCGTTTTACTTCCGAACGACTAATTTTTTTCAGTTTCGTCCCAACCATACCGAAGAGGGTTTCAGTATTTCCCATTGATCCAGACGGTAAAAAACCTCCAGCGATCATTGAGTAAAAAACTGCAGAACTGCAATCGTAAGAATTAGGTCCAAGCCGATGGTACATATCATAAGTGACTTTTCCTTTGCGAGCCTGCATCCATTTAATCATATTTTCTTTACTCATTATTTAACATCCTTTCGTTCTGTAAATTCCTGACCATCACCATAATCCGGAAGTGGGTCAATTTTCGGTTTTTTATAAGTCATTGCTTGTTCACTGTCAGACACACCTCTAGTTGTTGGATCAGTCACAACACCTAGAATAGATAGAAATGCAAATGCTGCATTGACAATATCTAGCAATTGTTTATTGATTACGTCAATTTCAAATTTATAGCCGAATGGAACGGCGATAACTTGTGATAGTAATAGCCCTGCTGACACAATCGCCAGCCAAAATGATTTATTCTTCATTCGTACTTTCCAGTTAATGTTTTTCATTTCTTTCACCTCCTACTGTAGTTTTTCGTGGATTTTCTCCACAGTGCTTTTGATTGCTTCCACATCGCCCAATGCATTTGTCAATTTATCAATAGTACTTTGATATCTTTTTTCTCGTGCGTTGTTCTGCTGCATTACCCAAATAAATAAACCCACAAACAAAACAGCGAAGCTGATTTGTTCGGGGTTTGAGAGTAACGATCCTAATAATTTTTCCATGATTCACCAACTTTTCTTGTATTAAAAAACAAGCTACTTTGAGTACGCTAATATTAATCTAACCAGTATTGAAATAAATCTAAATAACAGTATTTAACATCCTTACCGCTATCATTTCCTATATACAAATTTCCATTAGTCGCAACAGCTATTCTACACGTTGTTGTAAAAAGACCCGTCGCACCTACCCCCATTTTTGTAATAGTGGGAATAAGTTCATCAGGTAACACTGCAATTACGTGCTGTTGGCCTTGACTTGGCAATGTTTCAGTTGTGGTAGTAATAGCACCATTAAAAACTACATTATGGCGCCCATTTACCGTGTTAATTCTATATTTTGGAGTTGTTCCTTCCGCACCTTTATAGCCACTCGCCAATGTCAATATTTTCCACTCGCCCAACGAATAGATATCTTTTTTTGCTTTGCTTATTTCCACTTCTAACGTTTCTTTCATCTCTTTAGAAGTTACAAATTTAAGCCAACTCCCCCACGTTGCAGGGTTTCCGGCAAAAGTTCTCATATATACAGCGCCTTGGAACTCATACTTCTGTATAATCACCGCTAATTCATTGTAGACAGTCAAAAAGCCGTATAGTTTACCGCTGTAAGGCATATTTTCACCAGTTGCAGCTGCACAATAATAAATGCCGCTTTCTGTTATGTCATTCCAGTCCTGAGTAGTTAGCATTGTATCTTTGAAAATCATCGATCCTTTTTCAAGGGTTTCTTGCTTAACAAAATATTTTTCTGCCTCTGAAAGCTCACCTTGTACAGTAGCTAAATCCGTTTGAATAGTTTCTGCCGTCTGTGAGACTTTTACTACTTGATCTTGAGTCGTTTTTAATTTTTCATTGAGGTCTTCCATTGTTTGGTTAACTGTTCCTGTTGCTTCTTGCACAAATTTATCTACATCTGCTTTGGCATCATTGACGGTTTGATCAAGTCCTTCTAAAGCTTTTGCCACTGCCTCGTCCGCTTCTTGTTGTACACCATCGAGTAATTGCTTGAAATCTTTTAAATAATATTCTCCATTTAATTGAACATCGCCATCAATCACTGATTTCTCGATATTGAATGTAAAGCCTAAATTGTCAGTGTGACTGCCGTCTGGAAAATCGATGTAAACATTCGCATCAACTTTACCTTCGTAAGAAAGTAACATGTCAGGAATCGGGTATTTTACAATACCTTGCATATAGCTATCAGTAATGATTTGGTTATCAAAAATAGGAAATTCTTTTTTCTCTTCTCCTTGATAGATGTACATAAAAAGACGAACAGTCGCATCGATTAAATCGGTAGGACTTCCGTCTTGATTTTTAATTTGAAATTGTAATACACCAGCGCTCTTGTCGTAAGACTTAAACGTAAATCCAGTGATTTTTGTAGCATGACTGGCTGGTTCTGTCGGTACTACAATTTCTCCTGTCTTCCTATTCATACGCTCCCTCCTAATAAGTATATTCTCGATCAGTAGCTCGTCCAAATCCATGCAATTTGACTCTGCGCTTTTCTGTATCGAGTTCTAGAACGACAAAGGCATCTTCTTCAACAGTTCCGATAGTGGCATCATCACGAACAAACGCACAATCCAAAACAGTAGAATAAAAGCCATCCATTTCATCAGCAGCATAGAAGTATTCTGCATGTCGATGTCCTGCAAAAAATCCAACTAAAAGACTTTCTGCACGGCTGGAGAAGTCTACCGAAAAATTGACAGAAAAATCTTCTACATTAGATGTAAGTTGAATTTCCTTCTTCTCGATGAAAGCTTTTATCAATTGCTTTAATAAGTTACCATTAACAATCGGATCTGTTGTAACTGTTTCAGGCATAATCGGAACGTGCGAAGTAAATAATACATGATAATCTTCCGGCAATGTTCCTAGCGCTTGTTCTGCTATCCATTTTAATTGAGTTTCTTGAATTCCATAATGCCATTGATCCACATATTTAAGTGTTCCATTTATATTTTTAGTCAACGGATTATCTAGGGTATCAATAAGCACAAGCCGTACTTTTTTATCTGGAAAATCTTTATAGTGATATTGTCCTTCATGGTTGTAGTTTTTCCCTTCTCGACTTAGATACTGATCAAAAATTTCTTGTTGCTCTTCTCCGGTCAAAATGTTTTCTAACAGCACCTTATTCCCTTCGTTTGAGGGATCCCATACAGCTGAACCCTCGTCATGATTACCACGTATGATAAATTTATTTGAATTATTACCTTGCGAGAATCGCTCACAGTAACGCTCTAAATTTCGAATATTCACTGATTTGTCTTTGTGTTCGCTATCCACGTTGTCGCCTAAAGCAGCGATAGCATCTAAATCATTTTGAATGTACAGAATATTATTCAAATTTTTCAATGAACGGAAAGCTTGAGTTCGCCATGTCCCTTCATCAAAATGCGAGTCTGTTACAATACCTAAATTAAAAGCACTAGGATTTAAATTTTCTTTTAGTTGTTCTAGTGCTTTCACGAAATACAGCCGAGGCAACGTCTCCCCGGCCTCATCTGGGAAATTCATCAGCCGTTGTCCATGATGATTCAATATTGTGATAATGACTGCCATCCATTGCGACTTTCAATTCAAGCGAACCATCGACTTTAGCACGGCCAAAATATACATTGAACATCGCCGGCACATAATTTTGCACTGCTGTTTCTACTGTTGGCTTGAATCCGTCAGGAATAACAAGTGGTGTAAAGGTATTATTATTTTTTTCTACTGCATCGTCTAAGGTTGTCATGGCTCCGTGCATAATCACAATATCTCCCATGCGTGCTAGATAAATATTGCCGTACTTCACTTCTGACAAGTCACCTGTAGCAAAATGTTTTGTCACTTTATTTGAATCGTAAAAATTCTTGGCAGTTTCTGGGGTCATTAACTTTGTATTATTAACTCCAAGCTTTGCTTCCTCATCGGTTGCTAATCGTGCATCAGTTTGCTGTGTTACGCGTTGAGGGGTCATAAATTTATTTGTAGCGATTCCCTGTTCTGCATCCGTCTTTGAAGCTGTCGCAAAATTATCTAGTTGATTCGTACGTCCATCGATTTCTGAAAGTTCATCGATCAATCCACTGAAATCTTTGTTTTCCACGATGCTTGAAATCAAAGATTTGTACCTCTTATAGTACTCGACCAACTCTTGCAAATCCCAAAAGTAATTTCCTTCCCAAATGTTTTTGCGAATACCAGGAAGAACTCGATAATTGAAGCGCATCGTACTAAATAAATCAGATTCCGGTTCTTCGCTGTCGGCGAAACTGAACCATGCTTCAAATTCACCGACCTTTTGTAGAAACGCATCGATCAGTGTGTACGACACTCGGCTACTGTCATAATAAACAGTTTCAACTTTATCTCTTACTTTGTAAGGGCCGATTTGCGCATTGAAAAAGACAACTTTACTATC